>SYEN01000403.1 GCA_005800795.1 Burkholderiales bacterium
AGCAGAATGCCGTCAGTCATCAGTTTGATATAGGTGTTGGGCGACACCTTGTCGGAAAAACGCACCTTGTAACCCACAGCCTGACCGAGCGGGCTGTTCAATTCCTGCGCGATGCGCGTAGCCACCGTGCGTGCGGCAATGCGGCGCGGCTGCGTGTGACCGATCAGGCCGCTCACGCCACGTTGCAGTTCCAGGCACAGCTTTGGCAGCTGCGTGGTTTTGCCGGAACCGGTTTCGCCGCAGATGATCACCACCTGGTGCTTGCGCACGGTGCGCAGAATGTCCCCGCGCATGCCCACCACCGGCAAATCGCCGGGATATTCCGGTTGCGGCAGGTTGGCGAGCCGCGCTGCCAATTCGGCGGGAGTACGTCTTTTCATATGGGGGTGGCTGTCAGAGGCGCGCATTTTACATCGGCACCCACGCACGTCCGTTCGTGCCGCACTAGAATAGACGCTTTGCTTCCACCGCCGACGGTCGGGATTCATGATGAAACGATGGTTGATCTTAATACTGTGCTTTTTTCCTTCGCTGCTGTGGGCCGCCGCAGGCAAGCTGGATGCGTTTGAAGGCGATGTCAAAATAATCGCCAAGGGCGCCACGCGTAACGCCGCGCCGGGACTGGAAGTTAACGAAGGCGACCAGGTGCGCACGGGCGCCAATTCCTAGGCGCTGTTTGAAATGAGCGACGGTGCGTCGATCACCGTACGCGCGTCCACCGACATGCGCATCAGCAGATACCGTTTTGTCGAAGAAGGGCCGGCCGCGCAGAACAGCAGCACCCTTGAAATCGTCAAAGGCGCACTGCGCGTGATTACCGGCCTTATCGGACAATCGAATCGCTCGGGCTACGCGATCAATACACCGACGGCGACCATCGGCATACGCGGTACCGATCATGAGCCCGCGTACTATCCGGAAGGCGATCCCGAAGTCGCGGATCACGAACCGGGCACGTTCGACAAGGTGAACGAGGGCGAAACCTTCCTGCGCAACGAAGCCGGGCAGGAAGTCGTGGTGCGCCGCGGGCGTGTGGCTTTCATGTCACAGAACCGGCGTCTGGCGCCGCGCCTGCTCGACGGCGAACCGCCTTTATACCGGCGCATGGCGAACCAGGACAAACGCGTTGCCGCGCGGCGCGCCATCATGCTTCAACGCATTGAAGAACGCCGCCTGCAACGACTGGAAATGCGCAAGGAAAAGCTGGAACAGCGACGCGACGATAAGAAAGCCGCGCAGCAGGAAGCCTTCGCCGGGAAAAAAGCCGCGCGTGAAGAAGCGACCGAATCACGCCAGGAAAGAGGCGTCGACATGGACAAGGGGGGCAAAGGCGACAAGGGGGACAAGGGAGAGTGGCGCGCGAAAATGCAGGAGAAACGCGAGCAACGGCACATGAATAAGGGCGAGGAACGCTGACATTGCACGAGCCGCCCGCCCGTGTCCCCATTACCCGCGCTGCCGCACCATCCGCAGCCCCACCCACAAAGCCGGCACGCCGCACACAATAAATCCGATGCCGTAGCTGCCCGTCACATCCAGTAGGCCGGAATAAATCAATGGCAGCGACAGCGCGCCGACCTGCCCGAACGACAGCACGCCGCCGGTGACGCCGCCGCGCATGTCTTCGGGCGAAGCGCGCGCGGTTTCGGCCAGTAGTATGCCGTGCCACGACAACGCAGTGGCACTCAACACGCAGGCGATAATACCGAGCAGTAGCGTCGGCCAGGCCGGGCCAGTCATCGCGAAGAGTACGACGCTGCCTGACATGCCGAGCGCAAGGCCCGCCATCATGGCACGCGGTGTGACGTGCGTGCTGCCCAGCCACCCCCACAGAATACGGCCCGGCACGGCCACCGCCACCGCCACCGAGAACAGGAAACCTGCGGCCACCGGCGTGTAGCCTATGGTGGTGAGATACACCACGAAATAGGCGGTTACCGTGGCCTGCAGGCCATTGAACGCCAGACAGGCAAACGACAGTGTGCGCAGTTCAGCGGTGGCAAGCACGGATTTCAGCGTGTTACCAAAATCCGAAAACTGAAAGCTGCGCGTGGGCACGCAATCGGTATCGAAGGTATTGCGCACCGGCTGCAGCATGATGCCGAACACCACGCACGCCGCCGCGCAACACAGCATGGTGGTGCGCCAACCCTGCCATTCCGTCAATTGCGGGCCGAACGCGCCGGCGAGCAGCAACCCCGCAGGCACCGCCGTTTGCTTGAGTGAAAACACCAGCGGCAGGTAGCGCGGGGTGGTGCAGCGCGCGAGCAGATGGGAGCTTGCAGGCGTGGAAACCGCGCCGCCGCCACCCGCGACAATCGCCGATGCAATCAACGCCCACGGCGTGCCCAGCGTTGCCAGTGCGGTGCCCGCCGCCACCAGCACCAGCGCGATCTGGCTCATGCGTAGCGCGCCGTAACGCACGATGAAACTGCCGCAACCCAATTGCACCACCAGCGAGGCTGCCGCCGTCAGCCCGAAATAAACACCCACCCAAGCCGGCGAAATACGCAGGTCCGTGATGATCGCCGGCGCGATCACGGCGGGCAGCGAACGGGCCAGCGCGACAAACGTCTGCTGCAGAAACATCGCGCCGAGGGCAAGCAGTAAGTGGTTCACAGCAGGTGATTCACGACCACGGATTCAGGGTTTCACAAAATGGCCGCAGAAAAGTTGCGCCCTATAGACGGCGACTATAACGCGTTGTCGTCTGGAGCCGGTCACGAACTGGCGGGGTATCCAGAGGCATTTCGGCTCGCGAAAGCAGCCGCAGTTTTGTGCGACCTGATCCTGCAGGCTTGAGAGGCTCGCGCCTGCCCGCGACATTTCGCGCACCAATGGCGCGCTACCGGATAGGTAGTGGAGCAAGGGCGTTTCTACATAACTTATTGATTTATATATTTTTTTGGCCATGCATGCCGCACTCCCCCGGCGCCGCATCGCCAACGACATCGTCTGACGTCCGCAGGCCGCAGCCTCCGGCACTGTCGGGCTATCGCAAAGCGCCACCACCAGCGACTATCACGCCAAGGGTCACTAACCCGAAAAACACTCAACGACCAAACTCCACATTAATTATTCTTCGCTTCACAAACGTCGCACTTTGAAGTTGAATTCGCTTTGGTCGACTGATTGCACGATGCAAGGCAAAAGATGAGACCTGACACCGTTGCGGAATAATGCTATCTTGATAGACCTGACCCCTTTCCTTCTCTTTCCTTCTTTCCTTACAACAAAAAACCCCGCTCCAGCGGGGTTTTTTGTTGCGGCTTATTACTACAGGTCACAAGGCACAACAACCCTACTACGCAGCCGCCTGTTGCTTGCGGCGCCGCGCCGCGAAACCCAGCAGCCCCAAGCCAGCCAGCATCATGGCGTAGGTTTCGGGTTCCGGCACGGCGGATATCGACTGCGCCGACAGAGTATAGCTATCGCTCGAGTCTAGCCGGCTGAACCCCACGTGCACGATATTAGCGGCGGGGAAAGCGATGCTTGTCAGGCTGGATACGCCCGGCGAAAACACGCCTTCGGAGCTGAAGGTGCTCAACGCCAGGGGCGGTATCACCGACGAGACAAAGCCCAAATCGAACACGAAGGCGTCTGGTGAGAGCATATGGCCTCGGTGTAGGCCGGCGAGAGTGGATTCCACTTCCGTCCAGCTTAACGTGACCCCCGTATCAAACACATCAATTGAAAAGGTCCACACTTGATCGGAGACGGTTGTAGCCGTGCCGGTAAACTCGACACCTGCGCCAACGGTAGCAAACCCAAAATTGAGCGGGGGGCCTAAGAAGCCACCACCGCCACTGAAAATTGCCTCGACCGTATCGCCGGCAAAACCTGCGTGGGCGGAAACCGGCAAAGCCGAAGTCACCGCCAGCGCCATTGTCGAAACAAGCTTCAAAGTGAGGTTCTTCATTGCATTTCCTTTAGCTTGTCCGAATCCGAAAATTTTCGGGGGCGAGACTAGGCGTTCTCAAAAGATTATTCCAAACTTTCGCGTCGATCAATCTCAATTTGCCGGCGTTGCGGCAATAAATCACATCGCCCATCAAATTAGGGCTTAGGTGTCAGATACCGTTGGGGGTCTGAAAGCGGTCTGGCTCGAGTTAAATCCGCCGAGACATAAGTATTTGTTTTAATTCATATATTATTCATGCGCTAAGGCGCGCGGCTCGCCACATCTGCGCCAGCATCCGGCGCATGTTGGTTCAACGCCGCGTCGCGCGCCTTGCGATCCAGCCTCGCCAGCGCTTTCACCGCCTCAAAAAATTTCGGCAAGTCGTGGTTGTGTTCGCGTAGCATCGCTTCGAACGCAGGCACGCGCTGCGTGTAAATCGCGACCGATGCCAGCAGCGCGTTGTTGGGCGGCTGGGCGAACCAGCGGTCGTAACCGGCGAAATTTCCCCATTTCACCTTGAGCGCTTCATAGTCGCGCCGCATGTCCGCGAACAAATGTTGCCTTTCAATACGCGTGGCATCGGGCGCCAGCCGCTGCTGGTAGAGTGCCTCCAGCCGCGCGCGATAGTCCTGCACCAGAATCAGGAAATCCGCTCGCCGCGCTTGCGACTGCTCGAACAGTTGCCGGTCTTGCGCGCTGCCGTGTTGGGCAACCCAGCGCTTGACACCTTCGCGCTCCACCGCAACGGCGAAAGATTCGTTGAACACGGAATCATCCTTGACGTAAACCACCTGGTGCGACAGTTCGTGAAAAATAATGCGTGCGAGTTCCACCGGCGGGTAATGCACAAACGTGTTGAGCACCGGGTCGGCGAACCAGCCCAGCGTGGAATACGCGGCCACACCGGCGACATAAACATCGTGGCCGTTGGCAGCGGCCCCGGCGGCAAACGCGTCGGCGTCGGCCTTGGCGAAGTAGCCGCGATAGTTCACGCAGCCCGCCATCGCAAAACACCATTGAACCGGCCGCGTTGAAAACTCCGGCGCGGCGAATACGTTCCACACCACAAAGGGGCGTTCGAGATCGGCGTAGCGCTGGTAACTTTGATTGCGCGGCAGACCCAGTTCGTCGCTGGCGAAAGCGCGGGCCTTCAGCACCAGCGCGAGCCTTTCGCGCAGCGTGGGGGACGACGCGCCGTCACCGATAACGTCCGCGATGGGTTTTTCGCGTGCCCAGATATCGAACTGGCCGCGTATCGATTGGGCGTAATAACCAATTTGCGCACAACCTGAAAAACTCAATAAAAACAGATAGATACAAAGGGCTCGCCCAAGGCGCTTCAGCCACTGCCAAGGCGGGTTTGTCACGCGCGCGCGCCGCGTGCAAATTTTCCGCGCCGCAGGAATTCGCACACCTGTCGCACCACGCGCATCGATATCACCATGCCGGTATGGCTCACCGGCAGCACGATGTGATCGCGCGCGCCGGGCACTTCGGTCTCGGAGACACTCACGGTGCCGTCGTGCGGACGCGGCAAGTCGGGCACCACCATGACACCCAAGCCCACGCCAAGATCACCCGCGATGGCGCCGACTTCGTAGCGCGCAAGCTGGCGGGGGCGCTCGCCGCGCAACCATTCGGCAATGGAAGCCCCCACCGCCGCGCGGCCGAGAGACACGCGCGAAAACCGCCGTGCCGCGAAACTGCCGGCGAACGGCGAACCCATGAACACCACTCGGCCGACATCCAGTTGGTGCGCTTCGTCCAGCATACGCGCGATCAGCAGGCCGCCGAGGCTATGCCCCACCAGATGCAACGGCCGTGCGCCCAGCGACTGACAAAAAGCCGCAAGCCGGCTCGCGTTCTCGTCCAGATTCAGGCGCACCGAGGGGTAGCTGTAGCAGTGCACGGTGTAGCCATTACGTTCGATGCGCCGTGCCATCCACGCCATCACCATGCCGTGCGTCCACAAGCCATGCACCAGCACCACGTGTTCATTCACCGGCATCGCGTGACCCGGGGCAAACGCTACGACGCGCGCCAATCAAAATAAGTGATGCCCGCGTCGGTGAGATGCTGGATGTCGCCCCACGCCACTTCAATCCACGTACCGCCGTTGCGGCGAAACGTGTTGAGACTGGCGTTAAACAGCGGGGCTTCGCGCTTTTCGATGAGCGGCAACTTGTGCGCAGCACGATGCAGCGTGTCCAGCACCATGCCATGCGTGACCACCACTACGCACTCGCCCGGATGCGCGTCGGCGATGGCGTTGATGCACGCGAGACCCCGCTCATAAAACTGGCGCGGGCTCTCCCCGCCC
Source organism: Burkholderiales bacterium (assembly GCA_005800795.1). Classification (GTDB taxonomy): domain Bacteria; phylum Pseudomonadota; class Gammaproteobacteria; order Burkholderiales; family SG8-41; genus UBA5216. The sequence continues at coordinate 6,222 of SYEN01000403.1, forward strand.
GGCACGGCGTAGTCGGGATCGCGCTGCGAAAAGCGCGCGTGTTCCTCGGGGTATTTCTGCACCATTTCCGCGTACGTCAGTCCTTCGAGAATTCCGAAGGTACGTTCGCGCAACGCGGAATCGCGGCGGATTTCATGGCCGGTCAGACGCGCGATGGCGGCGGCCGTATCGTAGGCGCGAGACAAATCGCTGCTGTAAATCGCGCTGAACGATTTGGGATGGCGCGCCATGCGTTGGCCCAGCGCCTCGGCCTGCGCGCGCCCGATCTCGGACAATGGCGTGTCGGTCTGGCCCTGCATGCGGCGTTCGCGGTTCCACGCGGTTTCGCCGTGGCGTATAAGGACGATTTCTGTCATGTCTGCTGGACTCTTATTTAAAAATATCAATAAAAACAATGGTAATGAGGGCGTTTCGTAACCAAAGTATCCTAGAGGATACCTATGGTTACCAGAGTGAAAACAAGCGGCGGACACACGGTTTTTAGCTGTGCGGCCAACTATTTGAGGGGTCGCAAGTGCTTTTTTTGCGGTTCCTTCAAAGTCA
>SYEN01000404.1 GCA_005800795.1 Burkholderiales bacterium
CGACGCACCCGGATTCACTACCAGCCGTTTCACCTGAAAGCGCTCGCCGGCGTCAACGCTGTCGTAATAGCCCCAAGGCCGGTAAATTTTGCGATGGGCGTTGGCCTCGGTGCGTTTCTTGTCCTTCAACTGCGCCACCACGGCCTTTACCTGCTGGATGCGATTTTTATCGGCCACCAGCACGGCGTCGGGTGTTTCGACCACCACAATGTCTTCGAGCCCGACGCACGCCACCATGCGCGACTGCGACATCGCCAGTGTGTTGCGCGTGTCCACCGCAATCACATCGCCGCGCAGCACGTTGCCCTCGGCGTCTTTGCCGCCGATATCCCACAGCGCATCCCACGCACCGACATCGGACCAGTCGCCCCCATAATGCATTACCACACCCATGCCAGCGGGCAGTTTTTCCATCACGGCGTAGTCGATGGAATCGGCCGGGCAGGCTGCAAATGCCGCCTCGCCCACGCGCAGGAAGTCACGGTCGCGGCTGCGCGCATCGAAAGCGTTCTGGCACGCCTGCAACATTTCCGGGCGCACCGCGCGCAAGCGTGCGATCCACACCGAAGCACGCATCATGAAAATGCCCGCATTCCACAGATATTCGCCGCTGGCGAGATAGGTTTCGGCCGTTGGCGCATCCGGCTTTTCCACAAATGACAGAATTTCGTTCCCACCAGCCGTGAGTGCCGCCCCCGCACGAATGTAGCCATAGCCGGTTTCCGCGCGCGACGGGCGAATACCAAACGTCACGAGTTTGTCCGCCTCGGCATGCGGCAACGCGCGCACCACCTCAGCTCGAAACGCCGCCACGTCGCTGATAATGTGATCGGCGGGCATCACCAGCAGCGCCGGATCATTGCCGCCTTCGAGCGCCAGCAACGCCGCCAGCGTCAATGCGGGTGCGGTATTCCGTCCCTTGGGTTCAAGCACCACCACCGCCTCCAGGTGCCCGGCCTGACGCAACTGCTCCGCAGTAATAAAACGGTAGCTGTCATTACTGACTACAATCGGTGGCAACACCTTCCCACTGCTCAGTTCTAGCGAGCCGTCAACACGGCCAGCGGTCGCCTGCAGCAGCGTTTGGTCGCCACTCAAGGCCAGCAATTGCTTGGGGTACTTCTCGCGCGACAGCGGCCAAAGGCGGGTACCGGAACCTCCGCACAGAATGACGGGTTGCAGACTCATGCCGGCGCGCGGCTGTTGCGCGAATCAAGATAGGCGCGGAATTCCGCGCCGACTTCCGGATGCGTCAGTCCAAATTCAACCATCGCACGCAAATAGCCGATCTTGGAACCACAGTCATAGCGCACGCCATTGTAACGGCAGGCCAGCACCTGTTGCTCGCTCAATAATGCAGCAATGCCGTCGGTCAATTGAATCTCGCCGCCCGAACCCGGATTGGCATTTTCAAGATGGTGAAAAATTCGCGGCGTCAGAATGTAGCGGCCCACCACGCCCAGCGTGGAAGGGGCTTCCTCGGGCTTGGGTTTTTCCACGATGGCGCTCACCTGCTCCAGCCGTTCCGCCATCGGCCGCGAGGCCACAATGCCGTAGCTGGCGGTATCTTCACGCGCCACATCCTGCACACCCAGCAAGGAGCAATTGTAAAAGTTATAGGCATCCACCATCTGCCGCATCACCGGCGGGTCGCCCGCCAGCAGGTCGTCCGCCAGCAGCACCGCGAAAGGCTCGTTGCCAACGACAGGCTTCGCGCACAACACCGCATGCCCCAGCCCCAGCGCCACGGCCTGGCGAATGTAGATGCAGTTGATATTCTTCGGCAGCACATTGCGCAGCGCTTCGAGCAACTGATTCTTGCCGCGCAATTCCAGCTCAGTCTCCAGCTCGTACGCCTTGTCGAAATGATCTTCAATGGCGCGTTTGCTGCGCCCCGTCACGAAAATCATGTCCGTCACGCCCGCCGCCACGGCTTCTTCCACTGCGAACTGGATCAGCGGTTTATCGACCACCGGCATCATCTCCTTGGGACTGGCTTTGGTCGCGGGCAAAAAGCGCGTGCCCATGCCGGCCACCGGGAACACGGCTTTGGTAATTTTTTGCATATTGCTTGAACTCCCTGACTGTTTTTTTAATTATAAAAGACGTTATAAAAATTAATCAATAAAATCAGATACATACATGGAAACCGCTAGCAGCCAGCCCGTAGCCAGCGAGTAGCCATTTGCCCCGGTCAGGCCACCGCCGAGGCATTCGCCGCCGCCCACTGTTGCCAGCGCCAGGTGTCGGCGCACATTGCATCAATGCCCAGTTACGTGCGCCAGCCGAGCAGCTTGTGCGCCAGCGACGCATCGGCAAAGTATTCCGCCAGATCTCCCGGCCGCCGCGCCGCGATGCGGTAAGGCACGGGTTTGCCGCAAGCCGCGCCAAACGCATGCACCATTTCCAGTACGCTGTAACCGCGTCCGGCGCCAAGGTTTACCGTCAGCACACCGGTTTGCTTGCCCAACGCATCAAGCGCCGCAAGATGCCCGCGCGCCAGATCCACCACGTGTATGTAATCGCGCACACCGGTGCCGTCGATGGTCTGATACTCGTGACCAAACACCGCCAACTCTTTCAGCTTGCCCGAAGCCACCGGTGCCATGTCGGGCATCAGGTTGTTGGGTATGCCGTTCGGGTCTTCGCCGATCATGCCCGAGGCGTGCGCCCCCACGGGATTGAAATAACGCAGCAGCGCCACACGCCAAGACGGTTCGCCCTTGACCACATCGCGCAGCACGTCTTCGACCATCAACTTCGAGCGGCCATACGGATTCACCGGCGCCGTCGGAAAATCCTCGCGAAACTGCACCGACGGCGGCTCGCCGTAGACCGTTGCCGACGAGGAAAACACCACGCTCTTGATGCCGGCTTCCTGCATGCATTCAAACAGCACCACGCTGCCCGATACATTATTGTCGAAATACAGCAACGGCTTCGCCACGGATTCGCCGACCGCTTTCAGTCCGGCGAAGTGAATCACGGCGTCAAACGGCTGCGCGGCAAACAGCTTGCGCAACGCGGCACGATCACGGATGTCGATTTGCGCGAATTC
>SYEN01000405.1 GCA_005800795.1 Burkholderiales bacterium
GCTGCGCGCGGTGCAGCCAGTATTCGACAAAATCAAGGATCAGCAGCATCACAATAAATGCACCAATCGAGTTGCGCGCGAGGCCCGGAATCAAGTCCTCGATATTGGGACGCACGATGTCATGCATGCGCAGCCACGCGTCGAGTTCATCAACAGGGACCACCAGCACAAAAAAAATCAACAGCGGCAGCACGCCCAGGCGATTCAACCACGTGTAGATCACGTCGGCGCGTATCGCGCGCATTTCACGCCAACGCTCAACAGGCCGCCATGCCTCCAGCGGCCTTAACAGCAGGAACAGCACGGCGATCTCCAGCACGCCGAGCATCACCACGCCCAGTCCGTCGTATACGTCTTCTGCGTACGCCATCAACTCCAGCTTGAAGGTCAGCGGCTGCAGCCATTGCTCGAACAACCAACTCTGCACCGCCACGAACCCTTGTATCAACGCATCGATCATGACACGCCCTTCAAAGTATCAAAGCAAAAGCCGCGCGCCTTGAGTCCCGTCAACAACGGGTCGAACACCGCCGGAGCCCAACCGTCCTTGCGCGAACGGATGCCCAGATGCATGACAAGAATTTCGCCATCGCGGATATCGCGCAGTGCGTTCTTTAGCAGCATGACATTAGGGTAAGTCTCAGACGGCAGTTCGTCACCGAGAAACCCCGCTTGCCCCCACTTCACATGACGCGGGTAGCCACATTGTTTGGCAAGTTCCAAGGCACCCGGCGTGGTGATGCCGCCCGGCGCGCGCCACAGCTTCTCCATCTTCTTGCCGGTCATCCTGGTGAAGACATCTTCCACGCGATTCAGTTCATGACACATCGCGTCGCGATCCAGCGTCTCGCGCTTGCCGTTCATGTGCACATAGAGCGTGCGGCCATCCTGCGTATCGCCGCGAAAATAGCCATGATGCCAGGTGTGCGTGGCGAACACATGCCCCTCCGCCACGCGGGCACGCCAATAGTCGGCCCATTCTGCGCCCAACGTCCAGTCGCCACGGTACGTTCGTTCGTTGGCCAAAAAAAACGTCGCCTTGACGTTGTGCTTGTTGAGCGTGCTGGCGATCAACTCAGCGTGGTTCATCCAGCCGGTGTCGATGGTCAGATACAGCGTACCCTTGCACTGTTGCGCATGCGACGTTGAGACCAGCAGCGCAACAACCCATATAAGAATGCTACTCGCGTGGCGCATGATTGCGCAAATAAATACCGTGCGGCGAGCGGCCCACCGGAATCTGCTGTTTGACCTTGCGGGTTTCCAGATCAACAACCGTCACCTTTTGCACCCAGCGCGAAGTCACCCACAGTTCCTTGCCGTCGGCGGTTATCTCCATATCATCCGGCCCGCCCGGTACGGGGAAGGTTTCCAGCACGGACAGCGTGTTCATGTCGATAATCGAAATGCTGTTTGCCACACGATTAGTCACGAACAAACGCCGCTTGTCGCCCAAGGCAGCGAAGTTGTGCGTGCCTTTGGCCGTGGTAATGTGCTTGACGATCTTGCCGCTTTTCGCATCCATTACCACGACGTGATCCTCACCGAGCAAACCAACCAAAAGATGCTTGCCATCGGGTGTGAGCCAGATACCCACCGGCGCCTTTCCCACCGGGTGCACAGATCGCACCTTGTGATTGGCGAGATCAATGAACGCGACTTCGTTGCTGCGCTCCAGTGTGATGTAGACGGTACTGCTGTCCGCGCTGAAGGCCATGTGACTGGGACCGCGCGGCGTGGGAATGCGCTTCACCAGTTTGTAATCATCCGCGCTGTAAATGTCGGTGCGATCCAGTGCCAGCGATGCCGACACCAGCCATTTTTTGTCGGGCGAAAAACCAATCTGATACGGATCGCTGATCTTGCTGATGCGCTTTTGAAACGCACCCGTGACCGGATCGACGAAGGTGAGATCGTTGCTTTGCACGCTGCCGATGATGAGCGACTTGTCATCCGGCGTAATCGCCCAGTGGTGCGGCTCGCGGCCCACGCGTGTGCGCGAAATTTCCTTGTAGGTTTTGGTGTCGATCAGACTCAAGGTGTCGTCGTTGGAATTCAGAACGAACGCGAGTTGCGCCAGCGCCGCGCTAGGCAAACCCAGCGGCAGACACAACAGCGCAGCAGACAGAATATTTAAGTATTTGTTTTTAAGGGATTTTTTCATATACTTATGATTTCCTGTGCATACAACGATTGTGCCTAGATTACGGTGCACAAGGTTTGCACAAAATTAAAACATTAAAAGCGTCCCGCGCCAAACGGCGTGGCATCGATGTTGGTGGGCCGTCCGCCGATCATTTCCGCAATCAAACGGCCGGTTGGCGCACCGCCACACAACCCGACGTGGCCATGGCCGAACGCGTACCACACGTTGGGCATTTTCGACGCCGGCCCAATCACGGGCAACGAATCCGGCATTGACGGCCGGCGGCCCATCCATTTCGTCGCATCGACGTTGCTGATGCCGGGAAATATCGCCTGCATCTGTTTCGACAGCACATCGGCGCGCCCATAATTCGGCTCGGTATCGTTGCCCGCGAATTCGCTTTGCCCGGCGATTCTTAATCCCATTTCCATGGGCGTAACAAACACCTTTTGCTGCGGCAAAAACACCGGCATCGGCAGCGTAAAGCGCGGATCGGAAAACGTTACGTGATAGCCGCGCTCGGCTTCGAGCGGCAAATTATCGCCTAGCTTCGCCGTAAATTCGTTCGAATGCGAGCCGGCGCAGATCACCAGCGACTCCAGCGGCAAATGGCCCGCGTCCGTTACCAGTGCACGCGGGCCTTCGGGCGAGAATTCGATATCCAGTACCTTGCGCTGCAGGATCTTGCCGCCATCTTTCTGAAACTGTTCGGCCAGCGCCTTGGTCAGGCGTTCCGGATTGGTGACGTGGCCCTGTTCCGGCAAATACAGCCCGGCTACGTAGCTGCCAGCAAGTTGTGGCACCTTTTGCCGGATGGCGGCGCCGTCGATTTCCTCGATCACCACGCCACGGTCGCGCCGCAGCTTCCATGGCAACGCGTCTCGTTGCAGGGCCTCACGCGACGAATACGCTACCACGTACCCCTGTTGACGAATCATATCCGTGACACCCGCGTTTTGCACCAGCGGCGCGTAGGCATCGAATGTTTGCTTCAACAAGGGCCGCAGCGCATCGGCAATCTGCTCCACGCGCGACAGCCTTGACGCAGCCACCAGCCGCAAAAACCACGGTAGCGCCTTCAAGAAATGCGCGGGCCGTATCGCCAGCGGCCCCATTGGATCCGACAGAAACCCCGGCACCTTCTGTAAAACGCCAGGAAGCGCCTGCGGCACGCACGAACCCGGGCTCAAAATCCCGGCGTTGCCAAACGAGGTATATTCGCCCGGTGGGCGCATATCCACCACCGTAACCGCGTGGCCGTCGCGCCGCAGGTAACTTGCCGTGGCAATGCCGACAATGCCGGCGCCGATGATGATAATGTTTTTAGCCACGCTGCGTTCCCCGGTTTCTTGAAATACAATGGTAAGGTTTTCAGTAACGGGAGATTATAGAGGACGCGTAGCACGGCGCGTTGTCTCCGCCGCTACAACAGTGGTAAAATCCGCGCCGCTGGAAGCGCGGTGCTGAATGTACTAACTTGTTCAAGCTGCCAACTGTCTCTTCCGGGCGGTTAACTCAGCGGTAGAGTGCCACCTTCACACGGTGGAAGCCACTGGTTCGATCCCAGTACCGCCCACCATTGAACATCAACCACCTGCCGCGTTTTCGTGATGGGTTGACCATGGCTCCAGCGATTCCGACCCAACCACTTTATCCTGACGCAGTTGCGCAATAGCGGCGGCGTCATATCCCACTTCCCGCAATAACGCATCGGTGTGCTGGCCCGCCAGCGTTCCGGCGACACAGTGTGTGTGACTTTCGGCGAAGTCGAGCACGGGTGCGTGACGCAGGTACGGACCATAACGCAGGTGGCTGCACTCGCGTGTAAAGCCGTTGGCATCTACGTGGGCATCCCTGAGCCAGAAATCACCCGCAACCCCGCCATCGGCCCGCACACAGCCTATGCCAGCACCGCCCAGCCGCGTCTCCCATGTGTCCGCGCTGGCGGTGAGGAATGCGGTCGACAACTGCGCGGCGAGCACCGCGTCGTGAGTGAGGCGCATTTGCACGTCGCGGAAACGGGCGTCCTGCGCCAAGGTTGCAAGGCCCATCACCTGACACAGCGCGTTGAATTGCGCATCGCCTTCAATCGCCAGAAACACCCAGCCTTCGGCACAGCGGTAGAGGCGATGCAACGCGTGCAGTCCGTAAAGGTCTGCGTCCACTTTCATGCGGTTCGGCTTGTCGCGATAACGCACGGCGTCGTCGAAGTTGGCATACAGGTTGGCCCGCATCATGTTGACATGGATGCGCTGTCCGATGCCCAGGCGCTCGGCGGCGAATAAGCCCAGCATCGCGCCGGTGGCCACCAGCATCGAGGTGTTGGGATCCGGATTGACCTCGTTTGCACGCATCAGACGCCGTGCAGCTTCGGTGAGCGTTGCGATATCGGCGGCACCTTCAGATGGCATGCCGACCCCCGCCTGGTGAAGGGCGCCACCACACTGCGCACCGGCAATCGGGTGCGAGCAAGGGCGCTGCGCACCGGGCGAATCGGGGCCATAGCCGTTGGCGGATAACCACACGACTTTAGGATTGAAACCGCGGGCGCGCTCGTAACCGAAGCCGAGTTTATCCGGCACGCCGGGGCGAAAATTGTGCGCGATCAGATCAGCTTGCGGTAATAGCTTATCCAGAATCTCGCGTCCCCTGGGTGACTTCAGTTCGATGCAAATGGATTCTTTGCCCACGTTGTATTTGATCGCCCCGAGCCCGCTTGCCATTGCGCCGCCCACGCGACGTCCCGGATCACCACCGATCGGCTCGATCTTGATCACGCGTGCACCCAGGTCAGCCAGCATTGAGCAACCCAACGGGGTGGCGATGATGCTGGCAAACTCCAGCACGGTAATGCCCGCCAAAGGTGCGCGGTCCTTGATGTGTTGCCGTGGCGAGATGAAAGTAGCATCGCCCGCGGCGTGTTCAGCTGGCGTGGCGTTAACGCGGGCCGGCGTGGCTTCCAACGCGGCCGCGGGACCAAGCCATCGTATGGCGCCCAACACGGGATGACGACCGTCCACGACATCACCCGCCAGCGTCAGATCCGTATCGTCCAACGCCTGTTGTGTCGTCTGGTACGGAGCCGCCGCCACGTTGCCATCCTTGCGAAATGCAGCCAACCAGTCGGCCGCCGGGTGTTCACGCATGCGTGCCAGCATGGCCGCTCGCACCTGCTCCGTGGCATGCCCAGGCCACACGGCGCTCGGCTTGTCGCGGATGTCTGCCGGTGGCACATCGGCTAGTCCAGTCAGCTTGAGATAGTTACGAAACAAGTGATCCAGCAGATTGCCCAGTTGCAGCCAGTTGCCGTCTTGTCCCTGCACCGGCTGATAGGGCAGCGTGTGCTGCTTCGCGGCTGGCGGGTCCGGCGCCAGGAGATGCGGATAGCGTGACTCGAACTGGGCGCGCGCAAGCCCCTGCGTGTCGTAGGGGATCATCCCCTGCAGCAGGCTGGTCTCCACGCGTTCACCGCAGCCGGTGCGGGCACGATTCATCAGGGCGGCGAGGATGCCCTGTACGGCGATCTGTGCCGCGCCAAAGGTCGCCACCTGCACGGCGGCATAGGCCGGTCCGGCTCGCTCATGCTGACCTTCAAACAGGGCCATGCGCCCGCTCTTGGCGGCAACGAGGCCTTCGCACATGGGGTAGCGCGCGTAAGCACCTTTCATACCCCAGCCGGAAATATTCAGCAGTATCTGATGTGCCTTGCGCCGGGGCGCTGTGTCATCCGGGCCCAGTGTCGTCAGCAGCACGTCGGCGGCAGACGCTGCCTGCTCGTATTCGACACCTGCAGCCGCTTGTAGCACTTGCTTGCCGCGCAGCAACAGCGGCGCGGCCGGATGGTTGCGAATCCTGTCACAAGGGATGGTCATCACCGCGGCGCCGAAATCGGCGAGCACCATGCTGGCCAGTGCCGTGGCAGGATGCAAGCCGAGGTCCACAACACGCAGTCCGGCCAGCAAAGGATTGTTTTTGGGCAAGGGCCTTAGACCAATGCAATAGTGGAATCGTCACGCAATCTATCCTGTGGCAGGGCGAAGCGTCAATCACGCACGATCAAGCCCCGGCCAGCGCTTGCCTGTTGGCGCAGCGTCTCATCGGCTAGTGTAAGCTAGGCTCCATTGCCGCCAACAGAGGAGTCCCGTGCCATGAAAGGCGTTGTTGTTTGTCCACAGCCACGTTCCGCCGATGTCGGCGCGGCTGTCCTTGCCAGAGGCGGCAATGCATTTGATGCCGCGGTCGCGACTGCGTTTTCGCAGATGGTCAACGATCCGTTCATGTGCGGCATCGGCGGCATGGGCACGTTGCACTACTATCGTGCTGACACCGGCCAAAGCGGCATGGTGGATTTTTACAATCGCGCAGGCAGCAAGGTTCGCCCGGAGATGTGGGAGAAGGATTGCAAAGGCCGCACTGAAATTTCCGGCTACAGCCTGTTTGACGACTATCGTAGCGAGATCGGCTATACCTCGATCATGACGCCGGCGACGCCCGCGGGCTTCGGTGTTTTTCATGAGCAGCATTGTTCTCTGCCGTGGGCTGAACTGATCGCGCCCGCCATCGCGCAGGCCAACGAGGGCATCGTCATCACACCCCATACGGCGAGCGTGTGGGCGCGGTACCGCCAACCAGGCATACCTGATGGCATGACACGTATACGCAAGACAGCGGAGTGCGCCCGCGTGTTTCTGCATTCCGAAGGCCGCTTTTTAGAGGTCGGCGAGCTGATGCGCCTGCCAGATTACGCCCGTACGCTGGAGCGGCTGGCGCGCGGCGGCTGGCGCGAATTTCACCACGGCAAGCTCGGCGACGAGATCGCAGCCGACCTCGCCGCCAACGGTTCCTATGTGACACGCGAGGACATCGCTGGCGTCAAGCCCGAAACCTACGCCCCGCTGGAAGGCAGCTACCGTGGTTACACCGTGCGTTCCAATCCGCCGCCGGGCAGCGGCGCGACGCTGATTGCCATGCTGCAGATTCTGGAGCATTTTGATCTTGCCAGTCTCGGGCATTCCTCGGCACGGCACATCGATCTGGTGGCGCGCGCGATGGCTGCCGCCCACGTGGATCGCAACGTATATCTCGGCGATCCGCATTTTGCCGATGTACCCACCGCCATGCTGATTTCCAAAGAGCGTGCCGCGTACTGGGCTGAGCGCATCAAGCGGGGCGATTTTCTTGGCGATGAAAAGCAATCGCCACCTTCATGCACCACGCATCTGTGCACCTTTGACGATCGCGGCAACGCGGTCTCGCTCACGCATACGCTCGGCACAGCCGCCGGCGTGGTATCTCCAGGACTGGGCTTTAACTATAACAACTCGATGAAGTTGTTCGATCCCATCCCGGGACGCAAAAATTCGATGGCGCCCGGCAAGGCCCGCACCACCGGCATGGTACCGACCATGCTGCTGAAAGACGGCAAACCGGTTTTGGTGGCAGGTGCGCCGGGCGGCAGCGTGATCATCAGCGCCACGCTACAGGCGATACTGAACGTGGTTGACTTTGGCATGTCGCCGGTCGAAGCGGTCACCGTGCCGCGCATCCATTGCGAAGGCAAGGGCATACATGCCGAAGCCACGATACAACTGCCGGTGGTTGACGCATTACGCGCGATGGGACACACAGTGCAACACAGCCCGCACAGTTTCGAACCCATCATGTCGCGCGCGCATGTCATCTCGACCATCGGCGGGCGATTGCGCGGCGGCGCCGATCCGCGTGGCGGCGCAGGTGTAGCGTACGCTTGGTAAAGCTGTTTGAAACGTGGCCACGCCCGGCTGTCAGCGGACGCGTGTCACGATCTCAAAGGCGTGCCGTATGGTCCCGTTGCGCGGAAATTCCCGCAGCACATCCACGAGTTCAGCGGTGAGCGAACCCAACACCGGCTCGACCAGCATACAGAACTTGGCCTGGAGTTCCTGCGCCGTGAGGGGACGGCCCGGATGGCCGCGCCCCAGCGGCACGTCCGCAAGGAGGACTTCGCCGGTATCCAACGTCACATCAACGGCTGCGTTGTACATTTTTCGTCCTTCCGTCGGTACTACTTCCACGCGATTTACGAGTTGCTCGACTTCGGGCGAACGCATCACGTCAGGGGCGAAATTCTGCTCGGTAAAAGGGCGGTCCAGCAGACCCAACGCAGCACAGTACTGAATGCTGAACCGGCCCTCGTGGGCTGTCGCCGGCCTGTCGTAACGCGCTATCTTGGGCACGCTGGGCCCGACATAAGCGCGCACTTTGACGATCTTGCGGCCGGCAATTTGTGCGCTCAACTCGCGCGCGGCATCAATGACCGGCCCGATGCCATGCAAACACGGATAGGCCTTGGTTGAATTGCGCAGGATTTCCCAGCCTGCGGCAAAATCCGGATAGGCGAACTCTGCGTAACCGTCCTGCACAAAGGCACGCGCTAATCCGCCGATGCGCTGTGCGCCAATCTCGCCGCCGCCTTGTTCGAACAAAGCCGGATCCGCGATAAAACCGTCTGCCGCCAGTTCAGCCGCGATGACCGCGTCAAATGCGGTCTTTCCACCGTTGAACGGCTTCATCATGGTTCCCGCCGCGATCGACAGACCAGCGGTCTGACACCCGGCAATGCTCAACGCCATGGCAGTGCGCTGCGCATCAAGGCCTGCCATCACTGAACACGCTGCCGCGCCCGACAGCCGTCCGAGCATGGCAGTGGCCTGGAAGCCTCGATGCACCATGGCATGACCCAGGCGGCGGCCGCCCAGCTTGGTACCTGTCTCAAACCCCGCCACAAAGGCTTTGCACAAAAATGCGTCGCTCGCCTGCGGCTTGTCGCCCAATTGTGCGAGGATTGCGGCCCACGTCGGGCCACTAAAGTGCGCATCCGTCCAGATGTGGGTGTCGTCGAAATCCGTGGTGTGCGCTGCAGTGGCGTGCAGCAAGGCCGCAAAGGCTGGTGCGCTGTAGTGCCCTGTCAGCAGCGGCGCACTGCCGCTGGGCGACCAGACCTTCAGGCGGCGCTGCAGTATCGACACCAAAGGATCATTGATTCCGCCCAGCGTGCAGGCAAACCAATCCATCAGGCAAGTGCGTGCGGCATCGACAACCGCAGCCGGTAGCTCAAGTGCTTGTACACCAGCGAGCCACTTCGAGGCAGCCCAAGCCGGTCCATCCGGCTGTTGCGACGTTGTTTGGTGGGATGAAGTCATCAGTGATTCTCTCAACGAATTCGATGGCGCATCGGTCACGGGTTATCGCACTGCAATTGCGGCGCGCAGCAAGTTCATCAAACGCCGTGGGTTTTTCGCAGCGCGGTGAAGGCGCTGTCGAGGCGGTAACCCGCCGCTGTTATGCGTTCGGCGATCGAGGTGGTTTGCGCCCGATCACGCGCGAGGTTGGCCCGTGCGGCCAGAATGTGTTCCTTCACTCGCTCGGGTGCGGCGCCACTGCGGTATTTGCGCTCACGCACGCATTGCATGGCATCAAACAAACGGTCGAGTGTTGCCTGCGAGATCGCAATATTCTTGCCGGTATATGTCAGGATGGCCTCTTCCAGCGTTTGTGCCTTGACCTGCGAGGGTGGAATATTTTTGTCGGCGACCTTTTGCATCATTAACGCGAGAATCTGGTGCCCGGTGCGGTACGACATGCCGTGTTCCTTCACCAGAAATCCGACGATGGTGCTCGCTTGCGACCAATGATCATTTGCGCATTGCGCCATGCGCACGCTATTGACTTTCATGTCGCCCAGGGCATCCACCAGCGCGGCGATGGCACGCCGCGATTCGTCAGCACATTTCCAGAACTCGGCAGGCAGCATGGTGGCCATTTCGAGCTGGTCAGACGCGGTCTTGGTTATCGCCAAAGCGCCCATCAGCCGCCCGGTGATCAGACCGCTGGTGCCGTGAATAAATTCCAGCACGTACGGAATTCGCATCTGCGGCGATATGCTTGAGGTAATACTCAGACGATCCGGCAGGGTGATAAAGCCAAATTCGGCGCTGTGCCAGATGAGGAAGTCCATGGCGACGCGGCCCAGCGTGTTATGCATCAACGCCAGCGCCATGTACGTTTCGAGCAGATAGTCGTAATTGCGGATCGAATCGCGCGCATTCCACGGTGCTGCCTCAAAACCCATGAGTTCATCGAAGCGCTCGAGATCGAGCGGAAATTCAATACCGTAAGCCGCGCCAGTACCGACGGCGCTGATATTGGTATTTCGATAAGCCGACATGAAACGCTGAAAATCCCGCTCCAGCGGTTCTATAAACGACATAAGGTAAAAGCCGAACGTCGTCGGCTCTATGTGCTGGATATAGCTGTAACCCGGCATCAAGGTTTCAAGGTGTTTTTCGGCGACATCGATCATGCGTTGGCGCAGATCCAGTTGATTCGCCATGACTTGGATCAGCAGTTCACGAAAAGCAATGCGTGAAGCAACCACGCGCAGGCTCGGGCTGGATCGTCCCAGATGCAGCCAGCCGGACTTTTCCTCTTCGCAGTGTTTGCGCACATACTCCTCACCGCCGTGAATGACATTCCACAAACCGGTACGCGCGGCAACCACGCCTTCTGCTTCCATCGCCACGATCGCCTTGATGAGGGATGCGATGGCCTCGGGCGGCGCAAACTTCTGTTCACCCAGAACCACCACCTGAGCTTTGTCCCACTGATGCAGGGCCTGCAGGAATCCGGGCTCGCGCATGGTTTCCGCGTAATAATGTTTGAGCAAATCGCTGGGCGTTTCGTCCAGCCGACCTTTCCAAAAGAAACTCATTGAGCAAATATCCTGTGTTGGGAGAATTGAATAAGGTTTACTCTGCGCTAAGCTTCGCGGCCTTGATGACTTGCGCCCAACTCTGTGCCTGCCGCTGGATCGATTGTCCCATCTGCCGCGGCGTATTGCTGACGATTTCATAGCCTGCAACCGCAAGACGTTTCTGGATGTCCGCATCCTCGGTAGCCCGCACGATGGCCTGATGCAACCGATTGACCACCGCAACGGGCGTGCCGCGCGGCACCAAGGCGCCTACCCAGTTTTCTGACACCTCAAATCCCTTGACGCCCGCCTCCGCCATGGTGGGCACATCCGGTGCAGCAGACGAGCGCCGCTCGCTGGTGACAGCCAGAGCGCTAAGCCGGCCCGACCTGACGTGCTGCATCGCCGAAGGCAGCGTCGCGAACAGCAGCGTGACTTCGCCGGACAGCGTGGCGACCACGGCGGGGCCGCCACCCTTGTAGGGCACATGGGTCATATCGATTTGTGTCAAATGCTTGAGCAACTCACCGGCAAGGTGATTGGACGTGCCGTTGCCGCCTGAAGCAAAAGTCACGTTGTTATTTTTCGCTTTTGCACGGGCAATCAACTCGGCGACACTGCCGATGCCGGACTTCGGACTCACGACGAGCATATTGGGCAACGCGGCAATGATGCTTACGGGGTCCAACGCAACCACCGGATCCACGGGTGGTTTACGATAGAGGCTGCGATTGGCGACGACCACACCAGCGGTGGTAACCAACAGCGTGTAGCCATCGGGCGCAGCCTGTGATGCGAACTCCGCGCCCAGATTGCCGCCGGCACCACCGCGGTTATCGATGACCATGGGCCGCCCAAGAATTTCCGTCAGTTTCGATCCCACTGGCCTGATCAGCAGGTCGGTAGCGCCGCCGGGCGCAAACGGCACAATGATCCGCACCGGCTTGGTGGGGTAGTCGGCAGCGGCAGCACGCCACGCAAAAAGCATCGCGATGATCAACAGAATGAGGCGCATGTTCTGTAGGGTCTGCGGGGTCTTGGTTAGGGCCCGTTTATGAATCGTTGCACGCAATGTCCAAACTCTCATCTCATCGCGCCGTAAACATTCCAAAAAAATTACATAAGTATTTGTATTTATTCATATTTTTAAAAACAGCTTCCAGTTTATTAACTGCACCTGCTGCTCGACCTCGACTTAATTGCACGTAAATTTTGCCCTGAGTTCGTCGGGCGCTTTACGTTCACCCGGTTTGCGCACCGTCAGCCGCGACCCCTGCCACGCAATGTGGCAGCGATCAAGCTAATTGACATCATCCGAATCACATTGGGCAAGACCATGAATCTTTCACAGGAAAACAATTTTGCTGTGATTCTTTTGCGGGTTAGCAGGAACATAGCAGGAATATTATGCAGCAGTTTATACATGATAGCTCGGGATATGCTGCTGTACAACGCAGGCTAATGCACCGCTATCGCACCTGCGTTATGCTCCACCCTACCATGCAACCCACGACAAAATTTTACGGACGACGCGTGGTAATCGCCGGCGGCACGCTACAGTTTTTGCAAAGCATGCTGCTGAATCAGGCGTTTGGTGCATATCTCGCGGCACTGGTGCAGGACCGCGGCTGGAGTAAAACGGCCTTGTCGGGTGCCGCTGCACTAAAATCGATGGAATCTGCTCTGCTGGGCCCCGTACTGGGCTGGATGGTGGATCGCTACGGCTCGCAACGCGTTGTGCGCGCGGGCGTTATCCTGTTCGGTTTGGGCTTTATGCTGCTCAGCCAAACTGACACGCTGGTGGCATTTTATTCCGCGTTCGTCGTTCTTGCCCTGGGTGCCAGTATGTGCAGCAACATGGTGGTCAGCGTTGCAATCATCCAGTGGTTCGAAAAAAATCGTGCGCGCGCGCTGTCCTCTTCACAGTTCGGCGCTGCCATCGGCGGCCTGTTCGTGTTTGTCGTCGCGTGGATCATCGAACTCTATGGTTGGCGGGTCGCGGCTTTCGGTTCCGGCGTGTTACTCATAGTCTGCGGCTGGCCACTGGCGAACATGGTAAAGAGCCGTCCCGAGGACATGGGGCAAACCATTGACGGCGTGCCGCCCGAGACTAAAGCTGCAGATACAGCCAAACCCGCGTCGCCGGGCCCTGCCCAGGGTGAATTCACGGCACGTCAGGCATTGCGCACCAGCGCGTTTTGGTATTTGTCGATTGGCCACGCCTGTTCGCTTTTCGTGGTGTCGGCGATTAATGTACACGCCATCGTGCACATCAAGGAGGGCCTCGGCTATTCGCTGGCGATTGCTTCGCTTTACATCACTATCGCCACCGCCGGACAGTTCGTGGGCGTGATGTGCGGCTGGGTCATACCCGACCGTATCGAAAAGCGCAAAGTCACCGCGTTCAGCATGCTGCTGCACGCCTCCGGCATGCTGATGCTCACCTACGCCACCGGGCCCGTCGTGCTGGTGCTGTCAGCGCTGGTGCACGGTATGGGCTGGGGATTGCGCGGCCCATTTATTTCCGCCATGCGCGCAGATTACTTTGGCCGCAACTCAATCGGTATGATCCTCGGCCTGTCGTCCATGATCATGGTCATCGGTCAGATCGGCGGCCCGCTCATCGCGGGCATATTCGCCGACTGGCAGGGCAACTATCGCGCGGGCTTCACCATCATCGCTGCGTTGGCGGCTATCGGTTCGTTATTTTTCTGGATGGCCAAACGCCCCAAGCTGGCGAAACCGCGCCTCGGCGCCTAACTCAGCTTGTAAAGTTTAGCGGTATTGTCCACCAGCACCTGGCGGCGTTCGTTTGCGGGCACGCCCTCGAAGCAGCGTTCTATTGCGCGGCGGCTTTCCGGCCAAGTGGACGTGCCCTGCGGGAAGTTCGTGCTCCACAATATGCTTTGCAGCCCTATGTGGTTGCGCGTTTTCATCCCCGTGGTGTCGAAC
>SYEN01000406.1 GCA_005800795.1 Burkholderiales bacterium
GCTCAGCGGCAGTTAGGTCATCACTTGCGAAAACACCAACGTTCCCTGATACATGGCTGTCCTTTGCAATTGAATGCAAAAGACCATAAACCCAAGTCCCGACGTTCAAGTCGCGACCAGAAGAAAATGTCAGTTTCTCAAAAAGAATCAGCAACTTATATCCGTCTTGGCGATTAACGTTGGGACGCTACTGATGGTAGATGAATGCTTAAGAAGGGTAATTTAAACTCGTTCTTGTTAAATAGCGTTCCATTGAAAACAGGCCAGTTTCCTCACTCTGCAAAACTGTCCCGATATCTCTCGACCTGCCCCAATCTACCGCACCATCACCGCCGCAAAAAACCCATCCGTCCCATGCTGATGCGGCGTAAGCCGCAAATATTTGCCGGTGCGCAAATCAATCTTCTGCTGCTCAAACACACCATCGCAATCCACCAGCGTGAACCCCGGATTCGCCGAAAGAAACGCTTCGACGATGGCTTCGTTTTCTTCTTGCAGCAGACTGCACGTCGCATAAACCACGCGGCCGCCGGGTTTCACCATGCGCGCGGCGGCGTTCAAAATGGCCGCTTGTTTGCGTGTGAGTTCAGCGACGCTTTCCGGCGACTGGCGCCATCTCAAATCGGGGTTACGGCGTAGCGTGCCAAGGCCGCTGCACGGGGCGTCGATCAGCACGCGGTCGGCTTTGCCGGCGAGGCGCTTGACGCGGATGTCGTTTTCGCTGGCGAGGGTTTGCGGGTGGACATTCGACAGGCCGCTGCGCGCCAAGCGCGGTTGCAGTTTTTTGAGCCGTGCAGCCGACACGTCGAACGCATATAGCCTGCCGCGATTCGCCATCATCGCACCCAACGCCAACGTTTTGCCGCCCGCGCCCGCGCAAAAATCAATCGTCAGGTCGTGACGCGTGGGCGCCAGCAGATGACAGAGCAACTGGCTGCCTTCGTCCTGCACTTCTAGCGTGCCATCGAGAAACAGCGGCAGGCGATTGATTGACGGCCTGTCGGTAAGCCGCAGACCATTGGGTGCGTAGGGCGTAGGCGTTACAGAGAAGCCCCCGGCGGCGAGTTGGTTGATGACGTCATCACGTTTCGCCCGTAGCGTGTTAATGCGCAAATCCAGCGGCGCGGGCTCGGCAAGGCTTTTGCCCAGCGCCAAAACCTCCGGCTCTGAACAAAACGTCAGCAGTTTTTTCACCACCCAGTCCGGCATCTCGGCTTGCACCGCCAGCGGCAGATCATCGGTGCGCACGCCCTTGATTGCGGCCACGAGATCGGTATCGCTCCGTCGCAGTACGGGTTCGAGTTCGCGCATATTCAAGCCCTGCACGCGCGTAAGCCACGCCAGCAGCAACTCACGCGCCTTGCCGGTGGTGGTGACGTGATCGAGCAAACGCTTTTTGCGCAACACCCCGTACACCGCCTCGGCAACGAAGGTGCGATCCGCCGGGCCGATGTCGCGGTGCTCGCGATAGTAGCGGCTGAGTACGCTGTCTGCGGGAAAATCAAGACGCAGCACTGCGACCAGCGCGGTGACGGCTTGTTCAAACTGCGTGGGCGTTATTTTCAATAGCGGCCAAAGGCGGAGCTTGCATTATTCGATGCGGATGCCGGTGGCGATGATTTCGCCGCCGGGCGAGCCGTCGCGGTTAAAGTGCAGGATGCGAACCGGCAGATGGCGGTACTCGGTGGCGAGATAGACCGTGATGCCATCCACTCCCGGCCCGGGGGCACGCTTGATGGGCAACACGCGCAGTTCGCCCATCGGCGTTTCGAGCGTTTCCTCGTCGAGCACTTCGAGATCGTAGGTCTCGAAGTTGCGCCCGTTGGTGATGGGCATTTGTATGCGCCCGCGCGGCGGGGGGGCAAGTGACAACTGAAACATGAAGCTCACGAAATCCTGGCTGCCGGCGGGCAGCGCCGCGCTCTTCGCCTCGTTGGCGCGACCGAACCGCAACTGATTTTTGTCCCAGTCGAACTGCGCGGCAGATTCGTTGGTCGCACCGCGCCGGACTTCTTTCGACGTAAATTGCCGCGGCATCAGACCCTGTTCGGTAACCTGCCCGCTGCTGTGATACTCGTGTGGGCCAAGCGGCGCAAGCCGCGCCAGCCCTACAGGATTGGATTTGCTGTCGATGGTGTAGCGGTCGCCCGTGGCTTCCCAAGTCTGCACGGTGCGCGCCACATCGGTTAATGAATTATTGAAATAAATCAAGAATTTATAATCGATACGGCCGCGGCGCGGCAGTGCTCTGACCGGAGCGGGCGGGGACACGATAACGCCAGGTGCCGCGGTGGCGACCACGACCGGTTCGGGCTTGGGCTCTTCATCTTGCCCGGCACTGGGAAGCGCTTCCGGCAACACTGCCTGCTCGCCATGCCCGACCGGCAACGCCCACGCTGCAGGCGCGTCAGACGCCAGCGGTGCTAGGGCGATGTTGGCAGCTTTGGCAACTTTTGCCGCAGCAGCGCGGCGCGCCACCGGCTTCAGCACGGGGGCAACGTCAGGCGGCGCAGCAACGGGCGGCGCCGGTTGCAATTGTGCCGCCAGAGGGGGACCGGACAGTGATTCATTTGCCGCCTGCAATGATGGCATGCGCAGCCAACTGCCGGTCAAGGTCAATGCGTGTGCCGCCATCGACAGCGCCAAAGCCACCAGCAGCGGTGCCGCGCGTGTCCGAAAGTGCATCACCGCTTTACCTCCACATGCGTGGCGACCTGCTCGAAACACACGCCGTCTTCTTCAATGATCAGAACTTTCACCGGCACGTTGCCGTATTCGGGTGCGAGCCAGATTTCGGTGCCGGTGTCGTCGGCCACGCGCTGCTTCACCAGATGAATGGTATCGAGCCGTTTGAGCGGCACGTCGATGGTAACGCCCGGCGTTGCGGTGTAGCGGTACTTTTCGAGTTTGCGGCCATTGGTCATGGCGAAATCCATGTGCGGCACGCGCGTTTTCTCCGCGAGCTTAACTGCATACATCAATTGATACATGATCGACAGCCGGTCTTGCGCGCCGCGCGGCAAATCCAGTGCGTGATTCAATCCGTCGTGCGTGAGATTGAGTTTGGCAGCCGGCCAATCAAATTCTGCGAACATCGATTTACCACGATGATGGCCTTCAAAGCGGCGTGGCCGCAGTCCGTCGACCGTCACTGCGCCCGTGCTAATGTAACGCGCCGGATCGCGCTGCACCAGCGCGAACAAACCGGTGGCATGTGCTTCGCTGCTGGCGCGGTACGCGCCGTCCTTCGCCTCAAACTGCTCGGTAATTACCGCGAGTTGGATGCCGTTGCGCAGCAGATTGTAGGTGACGGTGGACGACGCAGGCGCAGCAGCGTGCACGGCGCTGGCTGCCAATAGCAGCAAGGCAAGCCCCGGAAACATTGAAAAAAAATACTTTAAAAACATATACTTAGCTTACTCGTCCAGGGCCGGAGAAATCACACCGCCACAGGCGGGCGCTATCCTGTCATAGACGACCGCACCGTCAACAAGTTGCACGCGTCCTTCGCATAGCCAGCGCACGGCCTGTGGATAAATGCGGTGCTCTTCAGCCAGCACGCGCGTGGCCAGCGTGTCTTCGTCGACACCCGCGGGCACCGGCACAACAGCCTGAACGATGATCGGCCCGATATCGACGCCGGGTGTGACAAAGTGCACAGTGCAGCCGTGTACGCGCACGCCGGCTTCCAGCGCACGCTGGTGCGTGTGCAAGCCCGGAAACGACGGCAACAGCGAAGGATGAATGTTGATCATACGGCCCGAATAACGCTCGGCGAATTCTTCGGTTAACACGCGCATGAACCCGGCCAGCACAATGAAATCCGGCTGGTAGCGGTTAATTTCCATCGCCAGCACGCCGTCGAAATCCTCGCGGTTGGTAAACGCGCGGTGTGGCACTACGGCGGTGGGAATGTTCCGCGCCTGCGCGGTGGCTAGGCCCTTTGCGTCCGGTTCGTTGCTGATGACTGCCGCAATTGCAACCGGCAGATTCGCGTTGAGGATCGCCTCCATGTTGGAGCCGCGACCGGAGATGAGGATGACGATTTTTTTCATCTTGGATTCGTCGGTTATTTTCGTAGTTAGCAACGTGAAGCCAGCCACGGTAGCCCATTAGACTACAAAACTATCCTTGTCATTCCCGCGCAGGCGGGAATCCATAACACAGTGCGATCTGTGCCGGGCTTGTGGGTTCCCGCTTTCGCGGGAACGACAGTGTTGGTATTGATTAGCTCGCGCAATTGTCGCAGGGCTGCATTTATGCATTCAAACAACAACCGTCTGCGCGTCGCCCCGCTTACGCCGCACCACTGCTCCAATTCGCCATACCCGCTCACCCGCGCGCGTGAGGAACGCTTGCGCCTTCGCTGCGTGCTTCGCATCCACCACGATCACCAAACCAATGCCGCAGTTAAATACCCGATGCATTTCACTATCCGCCACATTACCCTGCTGCCGCAGCCAGCCAAACAGCGGCGGCATCGGCCACGCCGTTTTGTCGATGCGTGCACTCAAGCCCGCCGCCAGCATGCGTGGAATGTTTTCCACTAGCCCGCCGCCGGTAATGTGCGCGAGTCCTTTCAACGGCACCTTCTTCGCCAGCGCCAGCACCGGTTTCACGTAGATACGCGTGGGGGCAAGAATTAAATCCCTCAGTGCTTTGTTGGTGCCGCCGAGCTTGGAATTGAGATTCACCTTACGCGCGCTGATGATCTTGCGAATCAGCGAATAACCATTCGAATGCGCGCCGTTACTCGCCAGGCCCAGAATTACGTCCCCGGGCTTGATGTTTTTGCCGTCAATGATTTGCGATTGCTCTACCACGCCCACCGCAAAGCCCGCGAGATCGTATTCCCCCGCCGGATACATCCCCGGCATCTCGGCGGTTTCGCCACCGATCA
>SYEN01000407.1 GCA_005800795.1 Burkholderiales bacterium
TATAGAGCGTGTGATTCGCCGCCAGCGCGTTGATCGCGAGCAGCAGCGTATGGCCGTCGGGCGCGGCCTTGGCCACGGCATCCGCGCCAATGACCGTGCCCGCACCGGGCCGGTTTTCGACGACGAACTGCTGGCCGTGCATATCGCTCAAGCGGCGCGCCAGCACACGGGCCAGAATATCGGTACCGCCACCCGGTGGCACGCCCACCACGATACGCACCGGTTTTGCAGGATAGTTCTGCGCACGCGCCGGACCAAACGCAACCAACGCGGCGCACAAACACGCCAGCGCCAGCATGGCCATGCGCAAGGTTCGAGGCGGGACAAGGGTAGGAGAAAACAGCATCGCGGCCGCATTCTAACGCACGACACTTTTCAGTCGTCAGGCGCCGGTGCCGCCAAATGCAGGCATCGCATGGCTCTTAAAAAAAAGATTTTATAAAACAAATACTTACAAAAACCTGTCGCTAAACTAAACCCGCTGCCATGCAATGGGCGTCGGCGAAACTACCGGCGGCTTAGCACTTTACAACCTAGCGCGCAAGGAACCATGCCCTACTTTGCGCGGTAAAGGTTATGCTACAAGCGTTAATTGCTTTACGGTACCCACGCGACGCGAACTTAAGAGACGCAGGATCAAACCACCGTGACCAACAGCCGCACAGCCACGCCACTGGACACCGACAGCGCGATCTACAAAACGCTGCTGGAATCCACCAAGGCGATCCCGTGGAAATTCGATTGGGCAGGCGGCCAGTTCACCTACATTGGACCGCAGATCGAAAATCTGCTGGGCTGGGCGCCATCGAGCTGGAAAAGCGCCGAGGACTGGCTGAACCGCGTGCACCCGGAAGATCGTGCACTCGCGGTGAATTTCGGCATTGCGCAGGCGAAGGCCGGTGTCGATCATGAAGTTGATTACCGCCTGCTCGACAAATTTGGCAACTACGTGTGGATACGCGGTGTGGTGCACGTGGTGCGCGGCGCTGGCGGCGAAATCGAATCGCTGATCGGCTTTATGATCGACATCAGCGAGCGCAAGAAAAACGAGGAACAACTGGCGCGGCTTTCGAAAAATCTCGAGGCGCTGTCGTTCAAGGACGACTTGACCGGTGTGGCCAACCGGCGCCAGTTCAATCTGACCTTCGACAAGGAATGGGCACGCGCGCGGCGCAGTCTGATGCCGCTGTCGCTGATCATGCTCGACATTGATTTCTTCAAGCAGTACAACGACCACTATGGCCACGTACAGGGCGACGAATGCCTGCGGCGCGTGGGCCTCGCTTTAAGTTCGGCGCCGGTGCGCTCCAGTGACCTGATCGCGCGCTATGGCGGTGAAGAGTTCGCCCTGCTGTTGCCCGACACCAGTCTGGAATCGGCGCGGCAAGTCGCCGAAAAATGCCGTCATTTGATCCTCCGCCAGCAGATTCCCCACGCAAAATCGTCGATCAGCGATATCGTCACCGTCAGTCTGGGCGTCGGCACGGTGACACCGACTTCGGACGGCTCGCCGCTCGGCTTCATCGAGCAGGTCGACAAGCTGCTGTATCAGGCGAAACAAAACGGCCGTAACCGCGTCGAATCGATGCCCTGACATTCGCATAGCCTGCGATGCAGGGCAACGCAGGCTGTTGGAACTGCCGCTTTTATTTTTTCAGCAGTGCACGCCAGCGCGCTATTTCTGATTGCAAAAATTTGCCGAACTCTTCTGGCGTGCTGTGTTTGGTCACCAGCCCCATGTCGGCGAAACGCTTGCGGATATCCGGCGACGCCAGCGCCGTGCCGATTTCTGCGTTCAGCTTTTGCACCACCGCACGCGGCGTGCCGGCGGGTGCGAACACGCCACCCCAACTGGCAAAATCGTAACCAGGTAAAACCTCCGCTGCCGCAGGCACATCCGGGAACGACGGGTTGCGCTGCGGCGTGCTCACTGCCAGCGCACGCAGCAGTCCGCCGCGTATGTGAGGCGAAGCCGCCGCGAGCGGATCAATCATGAACGTAATGCGGTTGGCAATGAGATCGGGATGCGCGGGCGTGCTGCCTTTGTATTGCACCTCGGTCATGCCCGGCAAGCCGCCCGCACCCTGCACCATCAACAGCGTTGCCAACTGGTGCGGACTGCCTGTGCCGGTGGCACCATACGTAATCTTGCCGGGATTGGCCTTGATGAATTTGATCAACTCCGGCAGCGTCTTCACCGGCGACTGCGCGCTGACGGCAAACACATACGGCGTGATGTGCGTCATCGAAACCGCCGCAAAGTCCTTGACTGCATCAAACGGCATGTCTGGCAACGTGACCGGGTTGATCGACATGTTCGCCGCAGCCTGCAACAGCGTGTAGCCGTCCGGATCGGCCTTGGCCACGATATGCGAGCCGATGATCTGCGATGCGCCGACGCGGTTGTCCACCACCACCTGCTTGCCCAACGACTGCGAGAGTTTGTCGCCAAGCAGCCGCGCGACGATATCACTCGGTCCGCCCGTCGGCGACGGCACTATGACGCGGATATTCTTGACAGGGTATGCAGTCTGGCCGGTCTGGCCGTATGCAGAAAGCGGCACTACCACAGGGGACAGCATCACGGCACTAGCTGCGATCACGTTCAACAATCGGCGCATCGGCAATTCTCCTTGGGCTTTGATTTCCTGCGCTAGAATACAGGTGAATGGCAGTCGCAACAACGGCGGCATACGCCCATGAACGCCTGACAAAATGACTCAACGAGCTCGCCATTCATGCTTCAACCTCAGCCAAATGCGGCCTGCGTTCGGCACGATCGACTATGTTTCCCTTTTCGCTGTAGCGCAGCGAAGCCCAACGAAAAACACACATTTCATTTGAGCCCAACCATCTGGCGCCATCGACGAGGAACGAAAATGTACGCTGCTTCAATCTACACTCACATCGCCAGCGCCATTGCCCTGGCATGCTGCGCCGTCTCCACCAGCCCTGCGATAGCCGCCGATAACTACCCCAGCCGTCCGATTCGCATCATCACGCCCGCACAACCGGGTGGCACGACCGATTATCTTGCGCGGCTGCTTGCCACGCGGCTGACTGAAGTATGGAAGCAGCAGGCCATCGTCGATAATCGCGGCAGCGCATCCGGTGTCAACGCCGCCGAGATCACCAAAAACGCTGCGCCCGACGGCTACACGCTGATCATTCTGTATCACCAGCATGTGGTGAACGCGGCGCTTATTCCCAACCTGCCGTACCACGCAATCAATGATTTCACGCCGATCTCGCAAATGACGGCAGCGGGCACACTGCTGGTGGTGCATCCTTCACATCCGGCAAAATCGCTGGCGGATTTCGTCGACTGGTGCAAAACCACCAGGGAAGCCATAAATTTTGGCTCCGCCGGCATCGGCAGCGGCGGCCATCTCGCCGGCGAACTGCTAAAAATGATGACCGGCGCGAAGGCGCAGCACATACCGTACAAAGGCACCGGCCCGGCGATGATCGATCTGATCGCCGGACATTACCATTTCACTTTTTCATCACCCGCCACGGCACAATCGCAGGTGCGTGCGGGGAAGCTGCGCGCCATCGCGGTGTCGGCGCCCAAACGGTTGGCCGCGTTGCCGGACATCCCCGCCATGAACGAGGCGCTGCCCGGGTTTGAATTCGTCGGCTGGTACGGCGTGGTCGGCCCTGCGCGTATGGCGAAACCCGTGGTAACAAAAATTCACGCCGAGACTGCCGCTTACGTCAAAACACCGGAATTCCTGAAACGTGCCACTGCTGATGGCGCGGAAGCCATCGGCAGCGATCCGGAAACATTTCGCCAGATGATGCTGGCGGACATGAAAAAATTGGCGGAACTGGTTAAGCGTAGCGGGGCGAAATTTAACTAGCTCAACCAGCCTTGCAGATTGTTGATTGGCACTTGAAGCGGGGAGATGATTCAGTACCATAGCCCGACAGCAAGGCACGCCACGGCCGGTGCAATAGGGCGACTGACGTTCTAGTCAAGCGCTGGCGCTTCTAACCGCAAGCCCAACTGTCGAACCACCTTCCGCCACTTGCTTCGCTCGCTTTGTAGCAGGTCGCGCAGATTCGAGGTACTGCCCGCGCCAACCTGAGTGCCTTCGGCAGCGAATCGCTCAAAGATTTCCTGATCTTGCATCACTGCATTGAGGGCTTCGTTCAAGCGTTCGACTACCGGACCCGGTGTCTTTGCCGGTGCAAACAAACCATACCACTGTGAAAATTCTATATCCGGTATACCAGCTTCCGCAAGCGTCGGAAGTTCAGGAAAAGGGAGCAACCTGCTGGCACCAGCCACCGCCAACGCACGCAGCCTGCCGCTGCGCAGGTAGGGCTGTGCGGTAAACAGACTCGGGAACATCACTTGGGGATTACCCCGCGCAATGTCCGCAATAGCGGGCGCCGCGCCGGGATAGACCAACCCTGTCATCGATACACCAGTTCGCAGCTTAAACCACTCGGCGGCCACATAGGGCACAGTTCCCTCGCCAGCCGACGCATAGCTGAAACGGCCGGGCTGCGATTGCAGCAACAACAGCAATTCTTGCACATTGTGCGCGGGTAGGGCGCTGTTCACCACCAGCAACGTAGGGGAATGCCCCACCAGTCCCACTGGCGCAAAATCCGCTATCGGATCGTAGTGCAGCGCGTGCAACACGGGATTTATGCCATGCGTGGCAATGTAGCCAAAAAGCAGGGTATGTCCGTCAGGACGTGCCGCGGCTACATATTCGCTGGCGATGCTGCCATTGCCGCCGGAGCGGTTGTCAACTGTGACCGCGCATCCCAACAATGGCCCCAGTTTACGTGCCAGCGCGCGCGCCATGGTGTCGTTGCCTCCGCCAGAGCTGGTAGGCACGATGATGTGAATGCCCTGAGCCGGGAACGGCGGCAAAGCATCCGCCTTGGCGCCAGACTCGTCCGCTGACGCCAGAACCGCTGGCGGAAAGACATAGCCTGGCAATGTCATTTCACCCTGTAGAATCTTGCGCGCCGTGCGTACTAGCGATGCCCGCGTTACCTCTGCCGCTTGGCCCTCGCCCTGAATCTCGACTTCGACATCAATCTGGCCGCCCGGGTGCAATACCACCAGGGGATGTTTGCCGGCGGCCTTTGGTGTCCCGCTGGCCACGGTACCGGGCAACGCGAAAGCAGTCACCACACCAATCGCCCCCGTTACCGCATGTGAAGAATGACAGCGATGCAGCGTAAAGTAACGCGATGTAATACTCAGCGGCCCGTCACCGGCGCTGACCAGCACGGGCTTTGGCACCACGCTATTCGATACATCGCCCAGTCCCATGCGCACACCTGCCGCACGCCGCAGACTTTCAATACGCGCCAATAGCAACGCATTGGCGTCAAGCTCCGCAGGACGTTCGCGTCCGGCCAGACCCAGGTCAGAGGCACGCAGCATCATCAGCGGCATGGCGGCATCTATACACGTCACCTCGATTCCGTCGATGACGTCGATACGACTTCCCGTCGGAAACAATTGGCCCGTGACCGCACCCCAGGCATCAAGAAAGTTAAGCAGGATGGGCGCAGCCGTGCCAGCCACACCATCAATGCGGGCATCACCGTCATAGGTCACCCGGCCATGCGGCGTGCAGACCGTCACATCGATTTTCGAGCCGGTATTGACGTTGTACACCCGTGCGTTGGTATATCCTGGCTGCGCGGCTATCAAACCCTGCTCAATGGCAAATGGCACGACGCCGGATAACATATTGCCGCAATTGGGCCGCGTGTCCACGGACTGCTGGCCCACGCCGACCTGCGCGAACAGATAATCAACCTGACAATCGGGATGGCTTGATTTCGACACAATCGCCACCTTGCTGTTGAGTGTGCTGCCACCACCCACGCCATCCAGTTGCAATGGATCAGACGCACCTATTGCGCCAATCAAAGCCTGATCGCGCGCTTCATCTCCATCCGGCAGCCATTCTCTTAGAAAAAATGGGCCGCGTGACGTGCCGGCACGCATGAGTACACAAGGCAATTTCAGATTCAAGTTGGTTGACATCCTTGGCGATGGTAGGATTGATTCCTTCCATCCGGCGTTGAAAATTAAATTCCGCGATTGCCGGGTACCATGAAACCAAGCCGCCCCGGCTACGTGCCTAACTTTGATTGCACCAGCGGCTTCACTAACGCCGATCTATACCAGCGGCGCCTCCGCTGCCGCATTGGCCCCCGCAATGCGTCCAAACACAATGCACTCGGCGAGGTTGCCGCCGCCCTGATAGACAAACTGAAACGCCGAGTTGATTTCACCCGCCGCATATAGACGCAGAATCGGCTTGTCGTCCCAATCCAGCACCTCGCGCCGCCCATTGGAGCGCAACCCCCCCTTGGTATTGGGGCCGCCTGGATACAGTGGCAGCGCATAAAACGGCGGCTTGCGTAGCTCGCCCATGGTCGCCGGCTCCGCGTCGAAATCGCCATCACATTTGGCATCGCAATAACGGTTCCAGGTTTCCACCTGTTGCTCAAGCGCCTTGGCATCCATCATTTCGCGATTTTCGGGATGCGCGCGAATTTTCTCCGCCAGCTCGGCAATCGTCGTCCCCTGCAAAATCCAGCCCTTGCGCAGCGCGTTCTGGTTGCCCTTGTCCCAATCGATGTCGTTGTAAGCCGCCGCCGAGGCACTCACCAGTGCGCCGCCATTCATCAGTTTCGAATCGAAAATCATCCACGACGGAATGCGCGGATAGGTCAGCGTGACCGTGTCAAACAGCAGCGCCTCTTTGTAAAAAATATAGCGGCTGGGGTCCTTGGTAATGCGCCGTTCGGCCGAATAGCGCCGCCCATGATTGTCGACGACGATTTCATGCGGTTTGCCGACGCTCGATGTATTCATGCCGATTTTCAGCCCGTGGCGCCGCTCGGGAATTGCACAGATCACGCGTCCGGCGACCGTACCGACTTTCGACAACGCCGCACCCACTTTGATTGCCATGCGAATGCCGTCGCCAGTGTTGGCGGGCGAGCCATAAAACGCCCAGCCTTCCTTGCCGGGGCCATCCAGGAACGCCTTGCGCATGCGAATGTTGTATTCGAAACCGCCGGTGGTGATGATCACCGCGCGGCGCGCGTGATAAATGACGCGCTCGCCGTTGCACACCGCCACCACGCCCGTCACCACGCCGTCCTCATTCACGCACAGGCTTTCGGCCACTGTGTCGTAGTGCACGGGTATCTTGCGCGAGCCAACCCCCGTCAACAGGCAGGCGTGGAAAGCCTCGCCGGCTTCCTTGCTGGCTTTATCCGCGTGCGCAGTGTTTTCGTTTTCTCCGATGGCATATTCGCCGGTGTAAGTGCTGCGCAAACACGCGTACATCGCACGATCCGCCCCGGGAAAATCGGGGAACGCCGCACCCGCACTGCTGAAGGTTTTGAACTGCGGGTCCAACCCGCGCATAAACGCCTCGTTCTGCGGTGCGTAGGTCGCCCACGCGTGCGCGAGCTCGTCGGAGAATTCGGGCTGCTCGCCTTCGAGTTTGTGCGGCAGATTCTCACCGCTAAACATGGCCTTGGCGTAGGCCTTGATCGACTCAAAATCGCCCTCAGGGCTGGGACTATGAAACCCGCCGCCGCTCATCCGCGAGTTGGAGTAGTGCTTGTTTTGCGGCTGCTTTTCGAGAATCACCGTGGTCACGCCGGCATCGTGCGCGGTAATCGCCGCACAGCCGCCCGCTGCGCCAAAGCCGATCAGAACGACATCGGCGTGATGTACTTTTGTGGGTTTGGTTGTCATACGTTTAGTTCGAGAGCAGACACCGCGCCGCAAAAGCAGCGCAGATCATAAATAAAATATTGTTTTAAAACACATACTTACAATACATGCCCATCGGGGATCAGAACAACCCCACCACCTTGCCTTCGTCGGTAAGATCGATTTTCTCGGCCGACGGAATCTTCGGCAAGCCTGGCATGGTCATGATGTCACCACAGATCATCACCACGAATTCCGCGCCGGCGGACAAGCGTACTTCACGCACGTTGACGGTGTGGCCCGACGGCGCGCCGCGCAAATTCGCATCGGTGGAGAACGACGACTGGGTTTTCGCCACGCACACCGGGTAATGGCCATAGCCGCCTTCCTGCAATTCCTTGATGCGGTTGCGCACCTTGGAATCCGCCGTGATGTCGCCCGCGCCGTAGACCTTGGTGGCAATTTTTTTCATCTTGTCCCACAGCGTGTCGCTGTCTTCATAAACGAACGTGGGGCTGGATTTTTGCTCGCACAGATCCACCACGATGTGCGCCAGATTCGCCGCGCCCTTGCCGCCTTCGGCCCAGTGATTGGCGACCACCACCTTCACGCCCAATTTTTCGACGCGCTCGGTGAGCAGCTTCATCTCCGCTTCGGTATCCGCCGTGAAGCGATTGATCGATACCACGGTCGGAATGCCGTAGACGTTCTTCACGTTGTTCACGTGACGCTCCAGGTTGACCATGCCCTTGGCCAGCGCATCAACGTTTTCGACGCTGAGTTGATCCTTGGCCACGCCACCGTGATGCTTTAACGCACGCACCGTGGCAACCACCACCGCTGCGGCAGGTTTTAGATTCGCCTTGCGGCATTTGATATCGAGGAATTTTTCTGCGCCCAAGTCGGCACCGAAGCCAGCCTCGGTCACCACATAATCCGCCAGCTTCAACGCAGTCTTTGTGGCAATCACGGTGTTGCAGCCGTGGGCGATGTTGGCAAACGGCCCGCCGTGGATGAAGGCCGGGTTGTTCTCGAGCGTCTGCACCAGATTCGGTGCGAGCTGGTCTTTCAACAGTACGGTCATCGCACCGTGGGCCTTCAAATCGCGTGCGCGCAGCGCTTTGCCCTCGCGCGTGTAGCCGAACACGATGTTGCCGAGACGCTCTTTCAAATCTTTCAGCGAAGTCGCCAGACAGAAAATGGCCATCACCTCCGAGGCCACCACGATGTCGAACCCGTCTTCACGCGGGAAGCCATTTGCCGTACCGCCCAGCGACACCACAATGTCGCGCAGCGCGCGGTCATTCATATCCATCACACGCTTCCAGGTGATTCGGCGCGGGTCGATGCCGAGCGCGTTGCCGTGCGAAATGTGATTATCGATCATCGCCGACAGCAGGTTGTTGGCAAGGCCAATCGCGCCGAAGTCACCGGTGAAATGCAGATTGATATCTTC
Source organism: Burkholderiales bacterium (assembly GCA_005800795.1). Taxonomy (GTDB): domain Bacteria; phylum Pseudomonadota; class Gammaproteobacteria; order Burkholderiales; family SG8-41; genus UBA5216. Next base: position 9,174 of record SYEN01000407.1, read on the forward strand.
CATCGGCACCACTTGCGCGTAGCCACCGCCCGCAGCGCCGCCCTTGACCCCGAACACCGGCCCTAGCGATGGCTCCCGCAAACAAATCACGGCTTTTTTGCCGATGTGATTCAGCGCATCGCCCAAACCCACGGTTGTTGTCGTCTTGCCCTCGCCTGCCGGCGTGGGGCTGATCGCCGTCACCAGAATCAGCTTGCCATCTTTTTTGCCTTTCAGCGAATCAACGTATTCCAGCGAGACTTTGGTTTTGTAATGGCCGTACGGCACCAGATGATCGTCGGGGATGCCAAGTTTTTCGGCAATCTTGTTGACGCGAACCATTTTGCCGGCTTGTGCAATTTCGATGTCTGACAGTGCCATAACCACTCCCTGGGAATATATTTACGTAAGTAATTGATTTTATTAGATATTTTTTATGGCTTAAATAGCCGCCAAAGCCTGCCCGCCGCCGTAACTCGACAGCGGTGTCAATTCGCCGCCCTTGCTGACCTTCACCGCACAGTATTTGAATTCTGGAATCTTGCCGAAGGGGTCGAGCACGGGGTTAGTGAGCAGATTCGCCGCCGCTTCGTAAAAACAGAACGGAATAAACACCGCACCGCGTGGCGTGCCATCATCGGCGCGTGCATACAGCGAGACGATGCCGCGGCGTGAGGCCACGCTGATGACATCACCGGCTTTCGCACCCAGCGCGTCAAGATCGAGCGGATGAATCAGCGCGGTAGGTTCCGGCTCTATGGCATCGAGCACCGAGGCTCGGCGTGTCATCGCGCCAGTGTGCCAGTGTTCAAGCTGGCGTCCGGTAATCAGCACAAACGGAAACTCAGCATCGGGCCGTTCGTTGGCAGGAATGATGTCCGCCGGCACAAACTTGGCGCGCCCGGTAGGCGTAGGAAAATTATCAATAAAAACGATAGGTTGCCCAGGATCGCCCTCGTTCTCGCAGGGATAGGTGACGCTGCTGTCGCGCTCAAGCCGTTCGTAGGTGATGCCCGCGATACTGTTCATGCCTTTGCGCATTTCATTGAACACATCCCTGGGGCCGCTGTAGTTCCAGTCGAGGCCCATACGGCGCGCAATTTCCTGAATGATCCACAAATCCGGCTTGGCTTCGCCCGGCGCATCCAACGCGCGGCGGCCCAGTTGCACCATGCGATCCGTGTTGGTCACCGTGCCATCTTTTCCGGCCACGCGGTCGCGGGCAACATCACGACGGCGTGATAACACGTCTCGGTAAGGAAAATCTCCTGCACCACCAGCATGTCGAGCTTGGCCAGCGCGGCACGTGCGTGATGCGCATCAGGGTCGGACATTGCCGGATTTTCGCCCATGATGTACATGCCATTGATTTTGTCATCCAGTATGTCATGAATGATTTCGACCACCGTCAAACCCGGCTTGGGATCGAGCGCCGTACCCCACAATTTTTCAAAGCGTTCACGCGCGGCGTCGACGTTTACCCGCTGGTAATCGGGCAGAAACATCGGAATCAGGCCCGA
>SYEN01000408.1 GCA_005800795.1 Burkholderiales bacterium
AAGAATTTCGCCATCAACGCCGTCACGATCCATCGCTTTCAGGCGCTCCGCCGGATCGTAGACGCTCATGGGCACTTCTTCCCAACGCTGTGGGAAGGTGCGGCGCATCGGGTCGTTCATCGCCGTCGGGCAGTTGACCGTGCCACGTTCACCGACCACCTTGCCATTGATAAACCAACGCTCCACGGGCTTCTCGGAGGCACGAACCATGTGCGATTTGTCGATGGTTTCACGCACTTGCGGAATGGCGTCGCCCCACTTCGCTTTGGACATGCGGCTGGTCCAGTTATCTTTGTGCAATTGGGCGTGTGAATCGCAGCTGATCAATCCGTATTTGATTTTCATGGCCTCATTTCCTTCAACCCGATGTGGGCAAACAAGTTTCGACCGCCGAGAATTCTGAATTTCTGAATCACGAATCTTGCGAGCCGGCGGGGACGCTCGTCCATGAATATAGCGCACTTTGCTTTAAAAAAACCAGCCGACAGCACCTACTATCACATAGTGGCCAATTCAAAATAGCGAGTCCTGTCCAATCAGAGTAGCCACGAAGTCCGGCCACCGGTAGAATAATATGCGCATGTGGCCGGTTGTAGGCGCGCAGTACGCGAACCAGAATGCCTGCCCATCGTCCGCAAACAATTCAATGGAGCCTATTGATATGAGCGATGAATCGGCCGCAGCGGTGATTCCAGATATTGAACCATTGCCGCCACGCGAGCCTGAAGCCATCGAGTGTTGAGGCAGCGGTTGTGCACCGTGTGTGTACGACGTCTACTGGGAAGCGGTTGAGCGCTACGAGGGCGAACTGGCGGCGTGGAAGGCCAGGAACGGAAAGGCCGCCGCGAGCTGACGCTACATCCGCTCGCGGCGCGCTATCAGATCAACAGCGCGTTGTGCTGGGCTTTCGAAATCTGCGGAAAAGTGCCACAAATTGCTCACGGCAGCCAGGCTGCACAAATCAGCAGACTAGAAATTATTATATAAATCAATTACTTACAAATAGTGATTGCGATGCTTTGCAGAAAATTCAGGAGCTAGCGAGAAGTTGGCGAGAAGTAATTCGTAGACTCCCTTAAGATCAGGAGTAACGCAATGAGCATACGCACGTGGGCAGGACAGCAGCTTCGTGGGACATTGGGACAGGGAAGCCCACGCAATGCGCCGCGCAAGTACGCGGTACCCGTAGCGCTGATTGTCCTGGGCGCGCTGTCCACCGCCGGCGCCATCGCACAGCAGGACTTCCCCAACAAACCGATACGCTTTATTTCACCGTACGCGCCGGGTGGCAGCACCAGTTTTACCGCGCGACTGATTGCGCAGCATCTCAACGAGGTATGGGGACAACCGGTCGTGGTGGATAACCGGCCCGGTGCCAATACGGTTATCGGCACACAGTTGACGGTGAAATCGCGCCCCGACGGCTATACGATCATGACCCTTGGCGGTACGCTGGCTGGCAACTACTGGCTGGTTAAAACGCCTTACGACGCGATCAAGGACATCGCACCGATCGGCACACTGCTGAGCTATGAAAACGTGCTGGTCGTGCCGCCGTCGCTGGCAGGCAATTCAGTGGCGGAACTGGTGGCCATGGCCAAAGCAAAACCCAATCAATTGACCTTCGGCACGTCCAGCACCGGTGGCCCCACCCACCTGCTGGCGGAGCTGTTCAACGTCTCGGCAGGGATCAAAACGCGGCATATTCCATACAAGGGAGGCGCACCTGCGGTCGTCGATTTGATGGGTGGGCACATACAGATTTTTTTCTCGAATCCCGCCAACGTTGCCACGGTGATTCGCAGCGGGCGATTGAAGGCGCTGGCTGTCACGGGCCAGACTCGTGTGAACGCGTTCCCCGACACGCCGACATTCGTCGAAGCAGGCCTGCCGGCAATGACACTGACCAACTGGCAAGGCGTAGGCGGCCCAGCCGGGATCCCCAAGTCCATTATCGAAAAAATGTCGGCCGAAATCCGTAAACTTGCCGCCTCGCCAGACGCCAAAGATAAACTGGCATCGCAGGGCTTTGACGCCTTTTACAACAACGCCGAACGCACCGCCGAGCTCATCAAAATTGATATTGCGCGCTACGGCAAGATCATCAAGGAAGCCAATATCAAAATCGAGTAAGCGTGGGACAGGGCTATAATTCCCGCATACGCAATGCCGCGTTCCGGCCGGCAACCCGCTTGGCCCAATCTCAACCGGACTCGACTTCCATGACTGAACCCGCCACCCTCCGCGACGCCAGTTGCGCCGATGACTACGATCCGAATTCCATGCCTGTGGACAAGGCGCGGGCGTTGATCCGGCAATTTTTGACACCGCTCACCGCCACCGAGCGCCTGCCCGTGCGCAGCGCCTTGAATCGCGTGCTGGCCGAAGACGTGATTTCGCCCATCAATGTGCCCGCACACGATAACTCTGCCATGGACGGCTTTGCGGTGCGCTTTGCGGATCTGAAAGCTGACGGCGAAGTCACGCTGAAAGTCGCGGGTTCGTCGTTCGCCGGCAAACCGTTTGCCGGCAAAATGAGCGCAGGGGACGCGGTGCGCATCATGACTGGCGCGGTGATGCCGCCGGAAGCCGATACCATCGTGATGCAGGAACACGCGCAAGCCAGGGATGGCAAAGTCGCCATCGGCAAAGGACATCGTCTCAATCAGAATTTGCGCCGCGCGGGCGAAGATCTCGCCATCGGACAAGTGGCGCTGACGCGCGGACTTCCGTTGCGCCCGGCGGAAATCGGACTGATTTCGTCCATCGGCATCGGCGAAGTCACGGTGTTTCGCAAACTGCGCGTGGCGTTTTTCTCCACGGGCGATGAGCTGGTGTCCATCGGCAGTGTGCCCGGCGCGGGGCAGATTTTTGATAGTAACCGCTACACCATACACGGCATGTTGACGCGCCTGAATTGCGAAATCATTGACATGGGTGTGATCCGCGATGATCCTGCGCTGATCGAAGCCGCGTTCAGGCAGGCAGCAGCCAATGCCGACGTGGTGATCACCAGCGGCGGCGTGTCAGTGGGCGAAGCCGATTTTGTGAAGGACATGCTCAACAAACTCGGCGAAGTTCTCTTCTGGAAAATCGCCATGAAACCCGGCCGCCCGCTCGCCTACGGCAAAATCGGCGGCGCGCATTTCTTCGGCCTGCCAGGCAACCCGGTGTCAGTGATGGTGACGTTCTACCAGTTCGTGCGCGATGCGATGCTGACGCTCTCCGGCCAGAACCCGGTGCCGCCGCTGCCGACCTTCAAGGTGCCGTGCACGTCTGTGCTGAAAAAAGCACCGGGCCGCACCGAGTTTCAGCGCGGCATTTTGTCGCGGGACGAGGCCGGCGCGTGGAGCGTGCGTGTCACTGGCGAACAAGGCTCCGGCATTTTGCGTTCGATGGCCGAAGCCAACTGCTTCATTATTTTGCCGACCGATCAGGGAAACGTGACATCGGGCGCGCTGGTGGACGTGCAGGTGATGGAAGGCTCAGTGTAACTATTTGTTTTTATTGATATTTTTCGGCAGCCGGTTTACGCAGCCTTCTGCGGCGGATCGCGATGCAGATCCACCGGGTCAGCGTAGCGCTGCCGAATCTCTTCGATCCTGGGCAGGATACTCACAAAGGTATTGACCAGATTCGGATCAAAATGGGTACCGGCGTTTTCCTGTAGATACTTCACCGCGGTTTCCACCGTCCACGCGACCTTGTAGGGGCGGATCGAAGTCAGGGCATCAAACACATCGCAGATCGCGACGATGCGCGCTTCCACCGGAATCGACTCGCCGCGCAGCTCGTGCGGATAACCAGTGCCATCCCACTTTTCATGGTGATTCTGCGCGATGGAACACGCCACTCGCAGCAACGGCGCGGGATGATTGGCCAGCATTTCCACGCCGAAGTCGACATGCTTGCGCATGATCACCTGCTCGTCGTCAGTATGACGGCCCTTCTTAAGCAGAATGTGATCCGGTACGCCGATTTTTCCAATGTCGTGCAGCGGGCTCGCCATGTAAATCATTTCGGTCAGATGCGCGTCCAGCCCAATCGCCTCGGCCAGCAGGCGGCAGCTGTGACCAACGCGCGTCACGTGGTTGCCGGTATCGCTGTCGCGGAAATCGCCGGCTTTCGCCAGGCGCCGCAAAATATCGGTCTGCGTTTCTTTCAGTTCCGCAGTACGCTCGGCGACCTTTTGTTCGAGAATTTCATTTTGCCGTTCGCGCTCGCTGTAGAGCATACGCACTTCGAGATGGTTGTGTATGCGGTGCGCAAACTCTGCTTCCACGAATGGCTTGGAAATGTAATCACGAGCGCCTTCACTCAGCGCCTGCAGTCGCACCTGCGCGCCTTCGTGGGCCGTCAACACGATCACCGGCATGAACGCGCCGTTCAGCACCCCCTTGAGCTGGCGCATCACGCCAACGCCGTTCAGCACCGGCATTTCCATATCAAGGAGGATCAGATCGTGAGCTTGCTTGGCGTACGCAGGCGTCACCGAGGTCGGGTCTTCAGTCAACTCAACGTTGGTATAACCCTGCTTGCGCAGCATGACTTCCATCAAATCAAGCTGGTCGGGATTATCATCAACCACCAGAATGCGCGCGGCACGAATTCTGGCGTCCAGATCGTCATGCCCGCCTTCGTTTGTGCCCTTGCCTGTCACCGCTAGCACCTTTGCCTGAATTCCAGTGAATGAACATTATGGCGTTGCCGAGAGAGCAATTTACGAGTACTCGGCAATCTTTACAACATGTTTACAGATGATATGCAATTGCAAGGAAGCAGGCGTCTGATTGTTGTCCTGCCGTGAGTTTTTAGCCGGCCACTGTCACAATGCGCCGTTCATGAATCGACGCCAAAATGGCATTGGTCACCGCCACCGTATAGGCGCTGTCATCGCCATCCGGCAAATTGCCACGTATACCCTGCAATTCCCGCTCAAACGATTGGATTTGCCATTCATAGGCCGGACTGGCGGGGAATTTTTCTTCGGTAGCGCCGTTTTTGTCGCGCACGGTCACCGCATGCTCCGTCACCCAGCGCAGCGGCGAGGTTTGCAACGTCGCTTCACTGCCCTCGACGATGAGGCTGTTCAGCCCCTGCGGCACTTCGCGCGTGGCGCGCACATGAGCATGGCCACCGCCGGAGAGCCGACCCTGCACGGTAAACGTGTCATCGGCATGGCCGTCGCGCCGGTCGGGATGGGTAAACGCACTGACTTCAACAAATTTTTGTCCGGTCACATATTGCACCAGATCGAGCAAATGCACGCCGACGTCGTACATCACACCACTTTGCGCGTTGTCCATGCGCCA
>SYEN01000409.1 GCA_005800795.1 Burkholderiales bacterium
ATCATCATCTCCGGCGGCGAAAACATCGCCTCGGTGGAAGTCGAACGCACGCTGTCGGCCCATCCCGCCGTGCTCGAAGCCGCGGTAGTCGCCGCGCCCGATGAAAAATGGGGCGAAGTGCCGGTGGCATTCGTGACCCTAAAGCCCGGCCAAGCCCTCGATGAAGCTGCGCTGATCGCTTACGCGCGCGACAACATGGCGCATTTCAAGGCGCCGAAAAAAATCGTGTTTGGGGATTTGCCCAAGAATGCTACGGGCAAAATTCAGAAGTTTGTGCTGCGGGATACGGCTCGGGGTTTGCGAGGATGATTTCGTCCAAATGCCGTGACCTTAGCTGACGACTGTTGGACAAGAACGCGGTATTGGCCTCGATGCACCTGAGCGGCCAAAAGCGACCAGCCGCGGTTACATTTCAATTCTTTGCAGACTGAAAAGATGTTTTATTCACGCCGAATCAATCCAGAAACGCAGAAGGTCGAGGTGTGGGAGTGCGAATGGGCAAACCTTGGCTCCGGGATGGCCAAGAAAGTGTTCGTCCGCAACATCGGAAACGAGGAAGACTTGGAGTTCACGCATGACGACTATTCCGCGGCTGACGCAATTTGTTGGGCTCCTGGTCGCACCATAGGCAACATCGCCGTCAGATCCGAGGAAGCCCTCGGTATGTTTGAAGGAAAATCTGGCGACGACGCAATCTTGCCTTGCCAAATAATCCCTGCGGGAAAGTTTAGAAATGGTGCGGCTCGCTGGTACTGCAAGACCCACCAGCTACACTGGGGTGTGAAGGCAGACTATGCCGCTGTCACTGAGGACGGTGAGGCGCGGTGTGGCAACCATCTCATGAAGATGAGTTATGTCATTGATCCGCTTGAAATCGAGTTTGAAGATTTTGAAGAAGGTGTTCCCTTCCACCGGCGCTTTCAAGCGAACCAATCGAACCACGCGCCCCGAGAATTCATGTTCACAAAAGATATGCGGGACAGGAAAAGAAGGTTTTAGACAAAGATTTCGCAGCAATCGTCTGTTCCTATAACCAGGATTTAGGTCTTTTTTTGAATCGGGAGATTACGAGAATACAAGTAACGCCCCCGGCGGCGTTTGAATTTGTACGCTCTATCGAGGAGGGGTATGAAGTCTCCTGTGTAACGTGCAAGAACTGCGGCTATCCTCACCTCGATTTAGGTGACTTTGCAAGGAAACCGCACAAGAAGCACTTCTGCGGAAACTGCGGGAACGACAGCATTTGGAGCCAGGGGCCGATTGTTTCAACTCCGCTGAAACCTCTGCACGACCAATTCAGCAATAGCAATAGCTATGTCGTTCCCGACAGAGAACTAAATCTTGACGACTTTGATGGGTTACAGTTTGAACTGTGGTCTTCGACGCCCGCAGTACTCTGGACTGCGAATCGGCCGCAGGAAAAAGGAATCCACGTCCATGTATACGACAAGGGGCGGCGGGTTGTTGACGACACATATAGAACGGTTATCCATCGGGGTCAAAATCTCGACAGGAGCGCGATGTGGAAAAATATGGTCAACAACACGATCTACTGAGGCCGTGCAACGAATCGATCTGGCCTACGTCGGCTTCGTCAGCACGTAAAGCGTCTACCCCCTCACACCCCCACCCGCCCCAACACCCGCCGCGCCGCACGCAACACCGGCTCATCCACCATTTTGCCGCGATAGGTGCACGCGCCGCCGCCGACAGCAGCCGCGGCAGCGAGCACGCCTTGTGCGAATTCGACTTCGGCCGCGGTGGGGGTAAACGCCTCGGCAATGACAGCGGCCTGGTTTGGGTGTATCGCCAGCTTGCCGGTGAAACCCAGGGCGCGCACGCGTTCGCATTCGGTGCGCAAGCCCGGCGCATCGTCGATGGCGAGATACGGCACATCGAGCACGCCCAGCCCTGCTGCCGCTGCGCAGCGCACCACATGCGCGCGGTGCGCGAGCATGGCGTCCCACTCGGGGGATGCGCCGAGGTCGGCGGACAAATCCACGCCGCCAAACGCGAGACTCTTCAATTGCGGTGAAGCGCGCGCGATGCTCGCCGCATGCTCCAGCCCCAGTGCCGATTCGATCAAGGCGAGCAGCGTGACCGCCGCGCCCGCGGCGCCGGCGCCGCGCAGGTGGCGCGCCACCAGGTCGATTTCATACGGCGACTCGATCTTGGGCAGCACCAGCGTATCGGGTGCTACGCCCTCGCCCGCCAGTTCCACCAGCGCGAGCAGATCACGCAACCCCGCCAGCGTGCCCACCGGGTTGACGCGCACGCAGATGCGGAAATCCTTACGCTTGATGCCGGCGTGGGTGCGCAGCCAATTCGTCAAGCTCGCACGCGCGCTGTCTTTGTCGTTCGGGCCGACTGCGTCTTCCAGATCGATGATCAGACCGTCGGCTGGCGTGGCCGCGGCTTTGGCAAAACGATCGGGGCGTGTGGCCGGCGTGAATAACAGTACCCGAGCAAGCGCCAGATCAGGAGCGGTGGCGGCAGCGGCGCTCATGCTGGGTCCAGCCCTTTCTTGCGCAACACCGCTTTGGCCGGCTCAGATTGCAAAAAGCGGATGAACGCCTGCACCGGTGCCGATTGCAGCGCGCGCGGGAATTGGGTGGCACCGTAGACGATGTTCTGCTGATATTCCTTGGGCAAATCCACGATCTGTATGCCCTCGACCGGCAGCAGCTCGCTGATCTGCTGCACGCCGATGTCGGCTTCGTTACGCATTACCACCCGGCCGATCAGCTCACCCGGCTTGGCGGCGACAAACTTGGCCTTCATCGCATCGGCAATGCCCAGCTTTTCGAGAATTTGCACGAATTGAATGCCGCTCGCCCCTCCGCTATAGGAAACGCCCTTCGCCGCCAGCAGCACGGCTTTGAGTTTATCGGGCGTGGTGATGTCGGGCTTGGGCTCGCTGGCCCGGAGCCCTAGCGCGGTGCGCGACAACGCGAGCGCCACGCGGCTGCCCGCGGCAAGCGCACCCTGCTTCATCAGCGGCTGGGAGAAATCATCGGGACCGAGGAAAATATCCGCCTGCATGCCGGCGGCGATGCGCTTGGATAGATCGGGGCCGCTGCCGTAGATCATCTCGACCTTGTGGCCGCTCGCGCGCTCAAACGCCGGCGCCAGATCGATCAACGCTTCTTTCATCGATACCGTGCAGATCACGGAAATTTCGGCCGCCTGCGCGGCACCGCTGGGGGAAACACTCATCGCAACAACTCCCAAGTCAATCAAAAAGGTTATACGGTTTGAAAAATTCGCACGGATTTCCGCATGGCAAGCGCTGCCGAAACTAACAGGGCGGCATTACGATGTCCACTGCGTTAGAATCAAAAGCTCATTCCAAGACTTTACAAAATATTCAATAAAATCAAATACTTATGGAATTCACACTAACACCCGAAATCGAAGGCTACCGGCAACGCTACAAAGCCTTTGTCGCCGAACACATTTTGCCACTGGAGCGCGACCCCGCGTCATTCGACGCTCACGAAAACATCCGCCTTGATTTGCTCGACGCGCTGCGCGCCAAGGCCAAGACCGCGGGCCTGTGGTGCCCGCAGCTGCCCAAGGACATCGGCGGCCAGGGCCTGTCAGTCGTCGGCATGGCGGCGTGCTACGAAGAAATGAATTACTCGATCTTCGGCCCGGTCGTGTTCAACTGCGCGGCGCCTGACGACGGCAACATGACGGTTCTCAGCAAAGTCGGCACACCTGAGCAAAAAGCGCGCTGGATGATGCCCATTGTCGAAGGCAAAGTGCGCTCCTCCATCGTGATGACCGAACCTGCGCCGGGCAGCGGCTCCGATCCGACGATGATGCTTACCAAAGCCACCAAACAGGGCGACAAGTGGATCATCAACGGTCGCAAGTGGTTTATCACCGGCGCCGGCGTGGCCTCGCATTTTCTGTTACTGGCAAAAACCTCGGATGATCCGCGCAAAGGCCTGACCGCGTTTTTGTTTCACAAGGATCAGCCATGCTGGAAAATCCTGCGCCGCATACCCATCATGGGGCCGGAGGAGCACGGCGGCCATTGCGAACTTGAATTTAACGGCCTCGAAATCGCCGATGAAAATCGCGTCATGAACGTCGGTGACGGTCTAAAGTTCACGCAGATCCGGCTTGGCACCGCGCGGCTCACCCACTGCATGCGCTGGCTGGGGCTTGCCCGCCGCGCGATGGACATCGCCGCCGATTACGTTGGCACGCGCATGACCCACGGTGGAAAACTCGCCGACAAGGAAAGTGTCCGCTGGCTGCTCGGCGATGCCGCCATGCAAATCGAAATCGGCCGTCTGCTGGTGATGCGCGCAGCCGCCAAGCTCGACACCGGCGACTTCGCACGCAAGGAAGTTTCCATGGCAAAAATCGTTGTTGCCGATGTCCTGCATCAAGCCGTCGATACCGCGATACAACTCAACGGCGCACGAGGTTACTCCAAAGACACGCCGCTGGAATGGATGTACCGTTACGCGCGGCAGGCACGGCTGGTCGATGGCGCGTCCGAAGTGCATAAAATGGTGTTGGCGCAGGCGTTCATGAAAGAACGGCAGGATTTCTGGAACTGGAAGTAACCCATGAAACCGTTGCCGCGCTTCATCTGGTGCATCTTCGACGGCTTGCGCCGCGACATGATCACACCCGACATCGCGCCGCGGCTGAGGGCCTTCATCGATGGCGGCTGCGATTTTCCGGCCAGCCGCTGCGCGTTCCCGTCCGTCACACGCGTCAACGCGGCGGCCATGGCCTGCGGCGCCGCGCCGGGCATCACCGGCGTCGTCGCCAACGCCCTGTTTGATCCGAACGTCTTTTCCGATAAGCTGATGCAGACCAGTCTGCACGATCACATGGTGCAGGCCGAACAAGCGTACGACGGGCGCTTTGTGACGGCACCGTCGCTGGGCGACATCCTCGCCGATCACGGGCTGAAGGTCGCCATCGTCAGCTCCGGCTCCGCGGGCGCCACGCACCTGCTGAATCCGCGCGCCGCCCAACTGGGACATGTGCGGCTCAGTCTAAGCGATTGGCGCGCATCCACGCCTGCAGATTATGCCGCCGAAGTGCTGCGGCGATTCGGCCCGATACCGCCTGGCGCCACACCCAACGTCGCGCGCATCCAGTTGCAAACCGACATAGTGCTCGATGCCGTCCTGCCAGAAGTCGCGCCCGACGTACTAATCGTGTGGTTCTCGGACCCGGATTCCACCTACCACTACTGCGGCATCGGTTCGCCGGAGAGCGTCGCCGCCATCCGCAACGCCGATGCGCAGTTTGGCCGCCTACTCGACCACCGCGCGCAGGCCGCGGATAGCGCCGAGTGCCAAATCATCGTCTGTTCCGACCATGGTTTGATTACCGCGCGCGAAAAAATCGAAGTCAAACAACATATGCGCGATGCTGGCATCCGCATTGGCGACTCGTTTTTGAACAACAACGCCGTCGCCGGCAACACCGGCTACTGTGCTGCCCTGCGCATGGCGGCATACGACGACGCGTCCATGCGCGACCTGGTCAACTGGCTGCTCGAACAACCGTGGTGCGGCCCGGTATTTACGCCGGGCGGTAACGGCGTTCTCGGCGGCATCGCCGGCACACTCGACCGCGCTTTGCTCGCGCTCACCCATGCCCGAACGCCCGAGGTGTATTACGTGATGGCCGCCGAGGACACGCCCGACCGCTGGGGCCGGCCCGGCAGTTGCTGCTTCAGCGGCGAAGCAATCCCAGTGGGGGGCGCCACCCACGGTGGCTTGCACCCGATAGAGATGAACAACCTGCTGGCGATGGGCGGTACGGCCTTCCGGCAAAACTATGAATCGCCGTGGCCCGCAAGCCACACCGACATTGTGCCGACAATGCTCGCGTCATTCGGCATCCGCTCACCAGACAGCGTGACAGGTCGCGCATTGACCGAGGCCTACGCCCAAGCGGCAATCGACCCGGCGCCGCCGCAATCGGTGACTCACACCAGCGAAACCCGTACCCGCCGCCAGCACCTCAAACTGTGGCACGTCGGCGCGACAACTTATGTTGACTGCGGTTGGACGGAGCGAGCCTGATCCAACCGCTATCCTTGAGACCAATGCAAGGACCGACACGCGCTATAATCCGAAGCACGCCCCGGTAGCTCA
>SYEN01000038.1 GCA_005800795.1 Burkholderiales bacterium
AACTCGGCGGCACCGATCAAAAATTCAATCTGCTGATGGGCCGCGAACTGCAAAAACAGTACGGCCAGCCGTCGCAGTGCATCCTCACAATGCCGTTGCTCGAAGGGCTGGATGGCGTCAATAAAATGTCCAAGTCGCTGGGCAATTATGTCGGCATCAACGAGCCGCCGAATGAGATTTTCGGCAAGCTGATGAGCATCTCGGATAACCTGATGTGGCGTTACATCGAGTTGTTGTCGTTCCAGTCGCTCGCAGAAATAAATCAATTAAAACAACAAGTTAAAGAAGGCGCCAATCCGCGCAATATCAAGGTGAAATTCGCGCAGGAAATCATCGCCCGCTTTCACAGCCCGGCTGCGGCCGATGCGGCGTTAGCCGACTTTGAAGCGCGCTTCAAAAAAGGCGAAGTGCCCGACGACATCCCCGAAGTGAAACTCGCCGCGCCCGACGGATTGCCCATCACGCAAGTGCTAAAACAAGCGGGCCTCACCCCCAGCACCACCGAGGCAGCCCGCATGATCGAACAAGGCGGCGTTAAAATCGATGGCGAGAAAGTCAGCGATAAGTCATTGAAGCTGATGCCCTGTGTGTATGTCATGCAAGTCGGCAAGCGCAAGTTTGCGCGGGTGACGTTGAAGTGATGACTTGGTGGTGAACCGGCCCGGCTTTAGAGCAGGCTGTTTTGTTTAAGCGGAAACGACTTCACTTGGACTCTGTGCTTTGCTGCGATAGTAGTTTGCCTCAGCTTCGGCGGCGGTATATAGCTCGAGGCGCCATGCAGCCGGCGCGCATTGAACCATGCCATCCATTCCAGGGTCGCCAATTCGACTGCTGCCCCGGTCTTCCAACGGCCTCGGTGATGGATCAGTTTGGCCTTGTGTAGTCCGTTGACCGTTTCTGCCAGCACATTTTCGCAGCTGTCGCCTTTGCTGCCCGCCGATGGCGCGATGCCCGCTTCCGTCGGCTCTTCGGTATAGCGGATCGAGACGTGCTGAGAGCCAAGGCTACTTTGGTGGATCAAGCCCCCATGGTGCTCCAATTGCCGGGGCATAAGGGTTTGCTCCTGGGTGTCGATTTCGAAGTTGGGTTACATTGAGCTGTTCACCTGTCTGCCCACTCTACGCCGTGCGAACACGTCGATCACTAAGGCGCAAATACTGCGAGCTTTGCCAAGTTGAGGGGTAGCTGAAATCCGAAATCCTTAGCTGGTTGGGCCGTTCAGCCTTGCGTTGGTGGTTGGCGCGACTTGGCGGGCAAGGCCCAGCAGGATTGACGACCGTGGTGCGCACAACTTTGGCGCACCGGGCTTCCTGCAGCGCCAGACGACGCGTCTACCGCTCCACCGTCCAGCGGGTGAAGGTCAGACCTGCAACGCTCATCTGATGTCATATCTTGCTGGCCTCATGGACCTTCAGGTTCGCTTCCCAAACGCGGCGAATGTCGTGCGCGAGCGTTTCGCTCCTCTTGGCACGCGCACATTGCGGGCCCCGATAGCGCTTTTCAGTGCCATATTGCCGGTAGCCCGACAGGGCAATCTGCAGCAAATTGTAGATCAGCTCAACGCCTTAGGAATCCCAGTGTTTGTCCGAAGACGCCCAATCACGTGCAGCGGCGGCCGAGCTTCGAATAGGTAAAAACGCCTTTGTCAACTTCAGAATTTCATCGGCGCGGCACAGTTTCTTGTGCTCCTGATCATGCGCCTTGATCCGTGTTCGTTCTTCGCCGGAATCAATATCGTATATGCTATTGTCGAACTCGCGCTTGCGTACTCACTCCAACAGCGTCGGCGGCGCGCAGCCTTTCTCGCTCGCAACTGATTCAACTGCCGGCCAAAATGATAAGCAATTGTTACGGCCCTCCACCATGCGCACCACTCGGCCCTTGACTTCCGATAAAGGTTTCTTCGCTTTGTCTGTCTAGTCCATGTCTCAATTCTCTCAAGAACTAGAGCCTCCACCATTCCCGAGGAGGTTCAATCGTTGTTGCGCTTGGCAGCTTGGTTAAGCACTTTGGCGAGAACGCCACAGAGATCGGCAAGGTCGGACACATCAAGCCCCGGCGACCAAGGATGATAGGAATGGGGTTGGCTACTTGCTGTATCGGGGATGGTATTTTCAGCATCGTTTACGATTTTTAAAAATTCTTAAACATCATATATCCGCTTTCAGCCCCGCAGCCTCCACCCCTTTCGCCGCGCATTCCTCATCTTCGTCCCCGCTCGCACCGCTAATACCTGCAGCACCCAAAATTGTGCCGCTGGCGTCGCGGATCAGCACCGCGCCTTGTTGCGGCAAGAACCTGCCTTGTGCGGTGGCGGCAAGCGTCAGGAAGAAATTCTGGTTGCTCTTGGCGCGCTCGGCGAGCTTACGGCTGGAGCAGCTCATCGCCACTGCGCCCCACGCCTTGCCCAGCGCCACGTCGTAGCGAAACATGCTGGCGCCATCTTCGCGCTGTGCAGCCTTTAGGTCCCCGGCTTCATCGAGGACAACGATGGTGAGTTTGGCGTAGTTTTTCGCGCGCGCGTGTTCAAGGGCTTTATCGCAAATGATGTTGGCTTGCTTGAGGGTAAGGGGCATGGGGGTCTCCAACGGGTTTTTGAGGAATGAAAATCAGCAAGGCGACTATATCAAACCGTCTCTGCCCCGTACGCCACCCATTTCGCATGGTGCAAACCCTGCTGGATTCATGCGGGGGGCAGGCATAGAATGGTGTTACATCTATAAGGGAGGAGTGTCATGAACCGTTACGCCATCATTGCCGCCGCCGTGTGTTTGGGCCTGACCCAAGTGACGGGGCCAGCAAACGCGCAGACCACTGAAGAACTCATCAACGCAGGCAAGAACACCGACAACGTGCCGGTGCAGGGCATGGGATATCACTTGCGCAACTACAGCCCGTTGAATCAAATCAACAAATCGACTGTAAAGCGTCTGGTGCCGGTATGGGCGATCAGTCTGCAAAACAACCACGGCGAAACCGCGCAGTCCACCATTTACAACGGCGTGATGTATGTAATCAACGCCACGCAAACCTTCGCCATTGATGTGGCTACGGGTCAGCAACTCTGGCGCACGGAAGCCACGTGGGCGCCGGATGCTGCGGCCAAAGCCTGCTGCGGCGTCACGGCACGCGGCACGGCCACCATCTACAACGGCAAGCTGTATCGCGTGACGCTCGACAATCACGTGCTCGCGCTCGACATGAAAACCGGCAAGGAGGTGTGGAAGCAGAAGTTCGCCGACCACAAGGAGGGCTACACCGCCACCGCCGCGCCGGTCATTGCCAACGGCGTCCTGATCACCGGCATGGCTGGTGGCGAATTCACCACACGCGGTTTCCTGAACGGCTGGGATCCGGAGACCGGCAAGCACTTGTGGCGCACCTACACCGTGCCCGCGCCCGGCGAGCCGGGGTCGGAAACCTGGCCCAAGGATGACACCTGGAAAACCGGTGGTGCGCCAACCTGGCGCAGCGGCGCGTACGATCCTGAACTCGATCTGATTTACTGGGGTACTGGCAACCCCGCGCCGTGGACGCCACAAAGCCGCAATGGCATGGACGCACTCTACGCCAGTTCGCTGCTAGCGATACGTCCGAAGACCGGGCAACTGGTGTGGCATTACCAGTACACACCGAACGATGTATGGGACGTCGATGCCAACGACGAGCCGGTGCTGGCCGACATCATGTTTGAAGGCAAGCCACGCAAGGTGCTGTTCCAGATGAACAAGAGCGGCTTTGGCTACACCATCGATCGCACCAACGGCCAACTGCTCGCCGCGCACCCATTTACGCGCGTGAACTGGGCCACGCATATCGATCTGAAGACCGGCCGGCCCGTCATCAATCAGGAGATCTACGACAAAATCGCCAAGGGTGAGGAAGTACAAATCTATCCGCAACGCGGCGTAAATTCAGTGCCGGTGGCCTACAACCCAATGAAGGGGCTCATCTACACTAGCTCATGGAATATTCCGCGCCAGTTTCGCGTTGAGCTGCCGCCGAAGCCACAGGTGATGGGCCAGCGCTCCACCGGCGTGATCTCACGCGCTTATGTGCCCAAGCCCGGCGAAGTGGTCGGCCATCACATCGCATTTGATCCGTTGACGGGCAAGAAGAAGTGGGAAATTCCGCTGGTGGATCGCGCCAACTCAGCGGGCATGCTGGTGACCGGCGGCGGACTGCTATTCACGGGTGACGTTAACGGCAAGGTCATCGCGCTCGACGAAGACACCGGCAAGACCTTGTGGGAATTCCAGGCGAGCAGCGGCATCAACGCCACCGCGGTGACCTATACGCACAAGGGCCGACAATACGTGAGCATTGCGTCAGGCCTAGGCGGCAATTCGGCGCGCACAATGTCACGCGGCAAGGTGCCGCTGGGCGGGACGATGTGGACGTTTGCGCTGATGCCTGAGTAGGCGTGACACGCGAAATGGGAAATGTTAAAAGTAGCGCGCGAATGGGTCAATCCCAACAGAGTCTTTGAGGTGCAAGCCGGACCCGTGCTCGCATTATTGCTCAAGGCCATCGTGAAAAATTGCGTAAAATAAACCTCATGAAAATCACAAAATTGCCGGGCTGGTGCCGTCTGGTATCGGCAGCAGCGTTAAGTACGGCAAGTGTCATGCCCACGCCCGCCTTTGCAGCCGACTATCCGGAAAAAGCCGTGCGCATGATTGTGCCATTTCCGCCAGGCGGCGGTACCGATGCGTTGGCGCGCATACTCGCCGGCAAACTCACGGAGACCTGGAATCAGCAAGTCATCATCGACAATCGCGGCGGCGCGCAAGGCAGTCTTGGCACCGCGGTCGGCGCCAAGGCGGCTGCCGACGGCTACACCATTACGATGGGACACTCCGGCGCGCTGGTGATCAATCCGCACATGTACAACAACACAGGCTACGACACATTGAAAGATTTCGTGCCCATCACGCGTGGCACGGAGATGCCCTACGTGCTGGTGGTACATCCTTCCGTGCCGGCCAAATCGATGAACGAGCTCGCGCAACTGGCAAGAGCGCATCCGGGCAGACTCACATTCGCCTCGACTTCCGCCGGCCCGCAACTGATGGGTGAATTGTTTCGTCTGACCACCAAAACCCAAATGGTTCATGTGCCTTACAAGGGTGCCGGGCCTGCGGTAATTGATCTTTTGGGCGGTCACGTGGGCATCATGTTCACGGTGCCCACGTCGGTAAACCCGCATATCCGTAGCGGCAAGTTGCGCGCGCTGTCGGTGTCGGGCAGCAGACGCGAGGATAGCCTGCCCGATGTGCCCACATTGATCGAAGCCGGCTTCCGGGATTTCGGTGACGCACGCGAATGGTATGGCTTTGTCGCGCCCACCGGCACGCCCGCCGATGTCATCAACCGGCTGAACGCTGCGCTGGGCCGGGCTCTGTCGGCGCCTGACGTGGCCAAGCGCCTGCAACCGCTGGCACAAAAACCCGTGCCCAGCACGGCGGCGGAGTTTGGCGACTATATCCGGGCACAGTATGTGTCGTGGGGCAAGGCGGTCAAGTCCACCGGAGCGAGAGCCGAATAAAAAAATGGCCAAATAACGATTAGGCTAGGGTAACCTACCGGCGAACAGGAGTTAAGCATTACAATGGGCCGGTCGTTAATGGTATTACCCCCGTCCCCTGAAACCTCACGATCCAGCGGCCGCGGCACCAAGGCAATGGGCAATCGTGCGAGATTACTTGAGACAGAGATTGCAAACATGGCAGACGAAAAGATTCCCGGCAGGACATTATTGATCCGGTCACGCATGGCGCCCGGTTATCAACTGACCGAAATGGGCCGCAAGGATCTCCCGCATTTTTTCACCGACTGGTTTCCGCGTGCGGTGTATTTTGATTTGACCGATGACACCGTCAGCGTTGAAGCCACTGCACGCAAGGATTACCTGAGCAACAAGAGCGTGTTGGGTGTGGTGTTCAAGCGCGCCGACGGTACCGTCATCAAGAACGCGGAATACTCGCAGGATCGCCTGATCGGCAAGGTTTGCGAGTTTTACGACCGGGACAGTTCACACTACCAGGGCAACGTCGATGGCTTCGATCAACGCGTCGTGAATTACTCGTTAACACCCATCGTCAAATTCGGCGCGACCATGCGCCTGAACATACCGCCGAAGACATAGAACTTCATTCATAAGTATTTGATTTAATTAAATTTTTGTAAGGCGGTTTTTGCCTTACAACGGAATCGCGAGCAGCGTATCCACGCGCCGGCTGTCGAGTATCACTAGCCGCTCCTCAAATTGCGCCTGCCCGTTCTCGCCGGCAAGGTGGATGCGGTCGATGCAGCGGCCGCTGGCGAACAGCGTAGCCTCACCGCTGTGCATGATGCGTACCACCTGAAATGACGACACCGCGCGCACGGTTTGCATGTCGATGCGCTCCACCAGCACGGCGGAAAACACATGCCGGTAGCGCTGCGCCTCATACACATTGGCGTGGCGCAGCGCATTCACCCGATCGCGCAGCATGGCGCGCGAATCCGCATGCACCAGCGACAGCGGCAGCCCGCGCTCATGGTTTTCGGCGGTGGTGATGTGATAGCGTGCGCCTTCCACAAAAAAATCCGGCCACGCTTCGAGCTGATCGTCGTCGATGGCGTGCGTGTAGCGTGCAAGCAGGTTTTCGACGGTGAGCTGAAGTGCGATGTCCATGTTCGTACGCCGGTCTGCTACAAACCCATATGCCCGCGATACGCCTGCCACAAGCCGCGCACTGAAGTCTCGGTAACCCGCGACTCGTCCGACGCGATGCGGTCGCCGCCCATTTCGATCACCGACGCGTTGCCGCTGGCGCCTTGCACGCCGCGCTGCACGAAGCCCGTCGCGGCGCCATCTTCCATGGAAATGAAGCCCGCCGGGCCGATGAAATTCGATTGCCGCATGCGCAGCGCATCCATTTTTTCATCGTCATCCTGATAGCCGAAGCACGTCCAGACGAGTTCCGTTTCATTCACGCCGCGCGGCACCACCTGGCGCACGGCGAGGCTGTTCATGATCTGCTGCAGGACGAAATTGGGAAAAACCGCCAGAATTTGCAGCGTGATGCCATCACCGATTTCGTCCACCGAATCCAGCAATTCGGGGGCTTCCAGCCGCAACCCGCCTTGCGCCGAACGCACGCCGGCGCTTTCGTACACCGTATCGCGCCGGTCGGTTTGCATCATGGTAAAGCTCACGTGATTGCCGCCGTCGCCATCAACGATCACCCCGCCCTGCTGCGACAGACGGTTCAGACGGAATTTGGCAAAAAACAGATGCAGCAGACTCGCGTGATAGGTATCCTTGACGTTATCCAGATAGAGTTTCCAGTTGTTGGGAAACATCTGGCTGTAGCCGCCCAGCAGCTTCACCGGTTTATGCATCACGCGGCGAATACGCGCGACGATCTGCGGGCCGAGGTATTGCTCGAGCGGCGGCGTGGCCTCCGACAGCGTACCGAATATCAGCCCGGCAATGGCCGCCACGCGCAGCTTGCGCGGTGACTGGCTTTGCGGGCAGGCGGATTCCTGCATGCCCCCCTTGCCATTGATGCCCTGACGAAATGCCACCGACTTCAGGTTGCCGGCAAGATCGTAACTCCAGTTGTGATACACGCAGGTGATGCGCTTGACGTTGCCGCGTGGCGCTATGCAAAGCAATGCCCCGCGATGCGCGCAGCGGTTCTCAAACGCGCGCAACTCGCCCTGCTCGTCGCGCGTCACCACCACCGGCATGTCACCCAGGAAACTGGTTTTGAAATCGCCCGCGTTGGGCAGCTCGGCTTCGAGTCCGAGGAAGTTCCAGGTGTTGCCGCGGAAGATCTTTTCCTGTTCACGGCAATAGATGTCTTCGTCCTGGTACACCCAGTACGGCACGCGCGTCAACCGCTCGGCAGGCCATGCACGGGTTTGCTGCTCGGTGGACACGGGATTCTCCTCGCCTCGTAACAGCGTGGATTTTAACTGTAAAATCTTGCGTCAGCGGATGCTCAATAAAGGATACGTGATGGCGCGCGTTATTTTGTTGCTGTTGTGTACGGGTGCGATCTTCGGCATACCGGCAATCGCGCAGGACTACCCCGCACGCGCGATCCGCATCATTGTGCCGTTTCCGGCAGGCGGCACGGCAGACTTGCTGCCGCGCATCGTGGGTGAAAAACTCGCGGCTACTTGGGGACAGCCGGTGATCATCGACAACCGCGCCGGCGCCGCCGGCAATATAGGCGCGGAAATGGTGTACAACGCCGAGCCGGATGGCTACACGCTGCTCTCCGCGCCACCGCCGCCGCTGGTCATCAACCCGAGCCTCTATCCCAGGCTCGGGTTTGATCCCACGCGCTTTGTGCCGGTGACCGTGATGGCGGCGGTACCGAATGTGATGCTGGTCAACACCAAAGTGCCCGCCAATACTGTGCGTGATTTGATCGCGTGGGCCAAGGCGCAACCTGATCGCCTGATTTACTCGTCACAGGGCAGTGGCACCACGTCGCATCTGACCACCGAGATGTTCAAGGCGGCGGCGGGTGTTGCGGCCACTCACGTGCCTTACAAGGGCACCGCGCCTGCGCTGGCGGCGCTGCTGTCGGGTGAGGTCAATCTGATGTTCGACAACCTCGGCGTGTCGCTGCAGCATGTACGTTCGGGCCGGGTGAAAGCGCTTGCCGTGTGCGGGGAAAAGCGCGTGGCTTCGCTGCCGGATGTGCCCGCGATGGCGGAAATCTGGCCCGGCTTCGTCGCCGTGGCGTGGTTTGGGGTGGTGGCGCCGCCCAATACGCAGCCGCGCATCGCCGCGCGCCTGAGTGGCGCCATCGCCGATGTGATCAAATTGCCCGATGTCGCCAAACGCCTGGCCGATTTGAGCGCGGATCCAGTGGCCAACACGCCTGCGCAAATGGCCGCATTCATGAAAGAAGACGCGGCGCGCTGGCGCACGGTGATACGCTCGGCCAACGTGAGGCTTGATTGATGCGAAACTTTTACCAGTGCATTTTAATGGGGCTGCTGATAGCGGCTCCGGGTAGCACCATTGCGCAAACGGCTTCGACCGGTGCGGGACAAACTTACCCCGCCAAGCCTGTGCGCGTGGTCGTGCCGTTCACCGCTGGCGGCCCCAACGATGCGGTGTTGCGGCCGCTCACGCAAAAATTTCACGAGCTGCTTGGCCAGCCGTTTGTGTTCGATTACCGTCCCGGCGCTGGCGCCATTATCGGTACCGATTACGTGGCGAAAGCGCCACCCGATGGCTACACGCTGCTGGTGACCTCGGCGACCTTCACCATCAACTCAGCCACTTATGCGAAGCTGCCCTACGACATCGTGCGCGCTTTTGCGCCGATCAGCACCATCGCCACCGGCAACATTCTGTTCCTCGTCAACCTGGTGGTGCCGGCACGCACGGTGGGCGAGTTTGCCGCACTGGCACGCGCGCAGCCGGGCAAGATCACTTACGGCTCGTCGGGTGTCGGCGGTTCGCTGCATCTGGCCGGTGAATTGCTGTCGGTTACTGCGGGTATAAAAATGATGCATATCCCCTACAAGGGTGCGGTGCAGGCGATTACCGACGTCATCGGCGGCCACGTCGACAGCATGTTTTTGGCCTCGTCGGCGGCACTGCCCCAGGTCAAAGCGGGCAAGGTACGTGCGCTGGGCGTGGCAAGCCCGCGCCGCGCTGCCGCGCTGCCGGATGTTCCGACGTTTGCCGAATCAGGTTATGCCGGCGTTGAGGTTGATTCGCGCTTCGGCTTGGTGGCGCCCGCCGCCACGCCACGCGAAATGATTGCGCGGCTGCATGCCGCCATGGTCAAAGGGCTGGCCGCACCGGACGTGCGCGAGCGCTATCTGGCAATGGGCATGGAAGCCGTCACCATCACGCCGCAGGAATTCGCCGACCTGCTGCGCAACGAAGTTGTAAAACAACGCAAAGTGGTGGCGGCGGCGAAACTGCCGCTGTTGTGAGCCACGGCATTACAATGTCACAAGCCGACTCCAGACTGGCGATGAAAATATCAATAAAAACAAATGCTTAGATATACCGGCTGAATGCAGGACATTTGCACGAGTCAGTGATTTCTTCAACGAAGTTTTTTCCTCAGGAGACGCTGCGATGACCCAGACTTACGAGTTCACTACCGAAGACCACGAATACCTGCACCACGGTTCACGCGCGATGAAATTGCGGCTCTACAAGCCGCGCGGCGCCGGGCCGTTTCCGGCGGTAATCGATCTGCATGGCGGCGCCTGGGGCAAAGGCAGCCTTGAGGAATGCCAGGGCCGCGACGAAGTGTTGGCGAAATCCGGCCTGCTCGCGGTGGCGATTGATTTTCGCGACGGTAACGATGGCTACCCCACGGCGCTACAGGATATCAACTACGCCATACGCTGGGTGAAGGCTCGCGCCACGCAATTGAACACGCGCGCCGATCGGGTGGGCATCTGCGGCGCTTCCAGCGGCGGCCATCTCGCCCTGCTGGCGGCGATGCGCCCGCACGATGTGCGCTATGCGTCGATCCCGCTGCCTGCCGGTTCCCCCGCAGTGGATGCCAGCGTGCGCGCGGTAGCGATGGCATGGCCGGTGATCAACCCGCTGTCGCGTTATCGCAATGCCGTACGCGGCCGCGCGCAAGGTGAAAAATGGGTCGGCGATATTCCCGAAAGGCAAGGTTCGTTCTGGAAAAACGATGACAACATGCGTGATGGCAACCCGATGCTGATGCTCGAGCGCGGCGAAAAGCCCGTCATGCCGCCCGCGCTGTGGGTGCAAGGCCGGCCCGATCAGGTGCACGATTACCGCGACCCGGAATCGCCCGTGCCGCAGAACGAACCGGAACGCTTCGTGGCGAACTACCGCAAGGCGGGCGGCGCAATTGAAATTCTGTATATCGATCAGGCGGTGCGCACCACGCTGGTGGCCTATGATCCGATAGCGGCGTTTTTTCGGCACGAAATGGCGGTGGGCGTTGCGGTGAAGGCGGCGGCGTAACCGTTGATTTTCCGGTTGTTGCTGCGCTGTCTCGAAGGCAAGCGCAAATAAATAGCCCACCACGTCGTTCCCGCGTAGAGCCTGCCCTCGAATGCTTTAGTCGGGGACGGGAACCCATAACACAGTGCCACTTTAGACGGACTTATGGGTTCCCGCCCGCGCGGGAACGACGGCGTTTGTTGTGATCCGTTCCATGAAAAGATACATCGTAAAAAAAATACTTAGGGAGACCAATTATCATGACCCAACCCCACGGCCCCCTCCACGGCGTCAAAGTCGTTGCCTGCTCCACCGCGCAGGCCGGCACCGTGCCGTACATGCTGATGGCTGACCTCGGCGCGGAGGTGATCAAAATCGAAGTACCCGGCAAGGGTGACAACTCGCGCACTTCCAGCGTGTTTCCGGGTCTGCCCAGCACGTACTTCGAGACCAATAATCGCGGCGTGAAAAGTTTTACGCTGAACATGAAGTCGCCGGAGTCACGCGCGATACTCCACAAACTGGTGGAACGCGCCGATATATTCGGGCAGAACTTCCGCCCTGGCGCCGCCGAGAAAAACGGTTTCGGCTATGAGGAATTAAAAAAGATTAATCCGAAACTCGTCTACGTTTCGATTTCCGGTTACGGCCCCAAGGGGCCGAACGCTGCGTTGCCCGGCACAGACTCCATGGCACAGGCGCTGGGGGGCATCGCGCAAGCGTATTCCTCGCCGGGCCTGCCGCTGAAAACCGGCATTGTCTCAGTGGCCGATGAAACCTGCGCCATCCTGGCGTTTGGCGGCATGCTGGCGGCACTGCATTGTGCACGCACGCAGGGCATCGGGCAAAAGGTCGAGTGTTCGCTGCTCGGCGGACAGATTCGACTGATGGGCTGGACGTTGACCACGGCCATGTGGCGCAACAAAGACCCTGTGACGGGCCAGGCACGCGTCAACGGCACGCCGGAGCGGCCGGGGCTGTCCGCGAGCTTTAACGACATCGACGGCAAACCGCTGGTATTTCAATTGAATGGCGCCGCCAAGTGGAAACAGGCGATGACCGCGCTGGGCTTTTACGATGCGCTCTCTCACGCCGGGTTTGCCGAGCTGGGCGTGGTCATCGGCAATGATGAAAAACGCGAAACGCTGCTGCGAACACTCGACGGCCTGTTCGCCACCGGCCCACGCGACAAGTGGGTGAAAATCCTTCGCGACGCGGATATCGTCTCAGCGCCGATCAACACGCTGCTCGAAGCGGCCAGCGACCCCGATGTGCTCGCCAACGGTTACATCACCGAAGTCGATTATCCGAAACACGGCAAAAAGCTCAAGGTGCATGGTTCGCCGTGGCAGTTCTCGGAAACGCCGGCAAAAATCGGTGTCGCGCCGGAACTGGGCCAACATAACGACGCCATACTGAAAGACATCGGTTTCAGCGTGGCGGATATTCAGGGCTTGCGCGAACGCAAGGTTATCTGAGTTCTCGGGCCAACCGCCCGCCGCGCGGCTACCCCGCGAACGCGAAGCGCGTATCCTGCACCGTTACGATACGCGCGCCCCTCTCACCCGCAACCATACCGTGCGGCACGCCCGGCGGTACATGCATAACGAAACGTTCGCGCACGCAGTAGGCGCTGCCCGCGATGGTTGCGTCGACATCGCCTTGAGCCACCAGCGTGAATTGTTCGTTGTCGTGCGTGTGAACGGGCAGCGTTGCGCCGGGCGCCAGATTCAGCACCGCGACTTGCAGTTTTTCGCTGATTAGCAAGCCGCCGTGCGCGCCAGCGGCAGGCTTGACTCCCGGTTGCACCCGCGCGCTGGTGACCCGCCCCGTCTTTTCAGAAAGATCATTAAAATCATATATATAGCGCGTCTTCCCGCCATGTGGCTCGGTGCTCGCGCTGGCCATCATTTGCGCGGTGGTCAGTCTCGGCTCATGCGCGCGCTTACCAAATCCGGGCAAATAAAACGGCCCGTCGTACT
>SYEN01000410.1 GCA_005800795.1 Burkholderiales bacterium
GCAGCCCAAATCTTTCAGCAACAGGGTGTAGTACAACGCCCAGATCGCTTCCTCATCCAACCCGATGCGTCGGCCGATGTGCACGCCGATCCAGCAGCAGCGCACGCAGTGGCCTTCGGGCTGGCCCTCGGTCATATCCAGGGCATAGCTCAGCGAGCCCAGCAGTTCGGCGAGTTTCAGCCCTTCAGCCATGGTGAAGTCTGCGAAGCCTTTGAATTCCGCAAGCTCCCGAAATCAGGCCGGTGCCAAGCCACGCACACAAGTCCGCTGCAGTACCCGGGGGAAACGCGCCGCGTCGAAATTGGTGTTCGCGCAATGCAACAGACAGCGGTTGTCCCACATCAACAGATCACCGGCACGCCACGGATGACGGTAAATAAAGCGCTCCTGCACGGCGTGTGCGGCGAGCTGGTCAAGGCGTGCGCGGCCAGCCTCCTCCGGCTGGCCCTCGAGGTAGGCCGCATGTTCACCCATGAACAATGCCTTCTCTCCGGTTTCCGGAATGGTACGCACCAGCGGATGCGCCATTGGCGGCGCATCAGCGATTTCCTCCGGCGGAGCCCGCTTGCCCGCGCGGGCGCACGAAATCTCCCAGCTATGTACCACGCGTACGCCGTCGAGTGCTGTTTTATCTGCCGTGGGCAGCGCCTCGTACGCCGCGATCATGTTGGCAAAGCACGTTTCGCCGCCTTGTGGCGGCATGACCAACGCGTGCAGGATGGTCGCCAGCGAAGGCAGCGCGCGAAACGATTTATCGGTATGCCAGCGCGTGGACGACAGCTTGCCGCTGGGCTTGCCATCCGGCCCGAGGTTGCTGACGATATTCACCAGCGGGTTCGCCCCCGTGCGGTTACGTGCGATATGGCGTTCGAGCGTACCGAACTGTTCCGTAAATGCAATCTGTTGCGCTTCGCTCAGGTGCTGATCGCGGAAGCACAGCACGTGATAGCGCACAAAGGCGTCGTAAACTGCGCGTTTGACGGTTTCCGGTAGCGGCTCGCGCAGATCAAGGCCGGTAATCGCAGCGCCCAGCACGGGCGAGAGTGGCTTCAGCGCAAACGTAAGCGGCTCGGCGGTGATGGTCATGACAGCAACTCCATTGAGTGGAATTAAAATCGTATCAGAGATTCTACTCCGAACCAATTTCAATTAGCCTTGCGCTTTAATTCGTTCTTGAACTCAGGCCATTTCAGATCATGACTTTAAGTGCAACTTGTTATCAGAATAGCTGCCAGCGGGTGGTAGCCGCCACCGTGCTGATGCATTTTTTACTCTGCGCGGCAAATGGTTGGGCGCAACCCGTCGACGGGTCAGCCTATCCCAGCCGCCCGCTGCGCTTCGTGGTGCCGTTTCCGCCGGGCGGTTCCAACGACATCATTGCACGTGCACTGGTGGGCAAGCTCAGTGAGGATTTACGGCAATCGGTGGTGGTGGATAACCGTGGCGGCGCCAACGGCATCATCGGCACCGATCTCACCGCAAAATCGCCGCCCGACGGCCACACATTTTTGATCGTCGGCAACGGCTTTGCCATCAACCCGCACGTGTACCGCAAACTGCCCTACCACGCCGAGCGCGATTTCGCGCCGGTATCGCTGGTGGGCTATGGCGGCTTTGTGCTGGTGGTGCATCCTTCAATCGCAGCGCGCAGCGTGAACGAACTGGTCACGCTCGCGAAGTCCTCTCCCGGCAAACTCACCATGGCCTCGGCCGGCGTGGGCAACATGGCGCACCTGTCGGGCGAGCTGTTCATGTCACTCACCGGCACGCGCTTTGTGCATGTGCCGTACAAGGGCGGCGGCCCGGCGATGACCGAACTGTTGGGTGGCCAGGTGGCGCTCTACTTCAGTACCGTTATCGTAGCGCTGCCGCATATCCGCGCCGGCAAGTTGCGTGCGCTGGCGGTCACTGGCTCGCGGCGCGCAACTGTAGCGCCGGAACTGCCAACCATCGCCGAAGCGGGTGTGACGGGCTACGCGGTCGACGGCTGGTACGCGATGCTAATGCCCGCGCAAACCCCGCCGCGCATCATTACCCGCTTCGCCACCGGCCTGCATCGCGCCCTGCAGGCCAGCGACGTAAAGCAACGGCTTGCGACACAAGGCATCGACACCGCGACTAGCACGCCGGACGAGGTGCGCAAAATCATTGCGGCCGATCTGGTCACGTGGGGCAAAGTCGTGCGCGATGCCGGCATACAACCAGAATAAACGTAACTATCTGTTTTTATTGATATTTTTTGAAACCCTGACAAAACAGATTGAGCCTGCAAACAGAATCACCGACAGGACAATTTCGACCACCGCCAGTTGCGCGGACAAGCCCTTATCACTCCACGCGCGCACCACGCCTTCGACAAAATACGCGATGATGAACAGCGTAACCCAGCGATGGGTATACAGCTTGCCGCGCAGAATGCCGAACAGCGGCAACAGCAACGGTAACGTTTTCAGCACCACCCACGAGCCGCCCGCGCGCTGCGGCGCGAGCCACAATTCCCACGCAAGGCACAACGCGATCAGCGCGATCAGACTGGAACTGGTCACTACGTTTATCACGCCAAGCCAGCGTGCGTTGTGGTTGTTCATGACGGATCTTTACCGAAACCGC
Organism: Burkholderiales bacterium; assembly: GCA_005800795.1. Lineage (GTDB taxonomy): Bacteria > Pseudomonadota > Gammaproteobacteria > Burkholderiales > SG8-41 > UBA5216. The sequence goes on from SYEN01000410.1 coordinate 2,611, forward strand.
GCCGGCTACGCCGCGCGAGCTTTATTCGCCAGGGCGATCAACGCCGCACGGAATTCTTCCGCATTTATGACCGGTTCATCAAAGTCAAAACGCAGATATTGCCCATCGGCGTTCAGATCAAAACCATCGCAGTCCGCGCCGATCATTTCGGCGGCTTTCACGCCGGGGTGGTTGCGCAAGCGGCAATAGTCGCGCAGCGTGTGCGCGTGATCGGCATTCATATGTTCGACGATGCCGGCTTCGTCCTCCGCCAATGTGTGAGGCGGGGGCGCATAGGCCTCGCGGCTCAGCCAATGTACTTTCGCAAATCCGGCGATGGCACGCAGCGTCACCGGCGCAATGCGCCAGATTTCGAAATCCAGTTGCGCGCGGTAACCCCGTGTGGCGGGGAAATAGCGCTGGTAGCGTTCCTCGATGGCTTCCGGGTTGTCGATGCGTTCGGCCTGGCCGAGCAACGTCACGCGTGCCTGCGCCTGCACGTCTGCGCCGGATTCGTTTATCAGCAGGCTCGCGCGCGCATCGCCTTCCAGATTTTTGGTGTGCTCGGCGAGACGGCTAATCAGCAGCACCGGGCAGGCATCGTGATCCAGCACATAAGGCACGATCGAGCCGAACGGATAGCCCTCCACTGCGCGCGAATGCGTGGACAGCAGGCCGTGGCGATGGGCACGTAGCCAGAGACGGGCATCGCGGGCGAGGCTCATTACATTTTGTCCATCACCGACTTCGAAAACTTCTCCATCACTTCGTAGCGTTGCGCGAACGGCGGGTGAAAGGTGATCTGATCCAAGCCTTGCCGTTCCAGTTCGCGCAGTTGTTCGACCAGCGCCGCCGGCTCTCCGATGAGGCAGAAATTGCGCACGATTTCGGGCGTGAGAAAGCGCGCTTCCTCCGGTTGAAGCGTGGCGTAGTGGCTGGCGTGCATGGTCAGATGCGAATCGGCGGCGGCACGTTCGCGCAGGTAAGCGGTGTAGTCGTTCCACACCGGGCGAATATACGCGGGCGGTTCCTTGCCGGTTTCGCGCACCCAATCCACCAGATAGTGAAAATTGGTCATCACCGCCGGGCCGATTTCGCTGATGACGCGCGGTGAATTGAGCGCTTCGCCCGGCTCAAGCATCAGCACGTTTACCATGGCCGCCGTAAAAAAATCCGCCGGCAGCGTGCGCCCCACGCGGGCCGCGCCCCGTTTCGCATGGCCCAGTGCTTCGGGTATGGTGCCGCCGCGTGGGTAGGTGGTGCACAGCCCGTCGGCGATTTCTCCCGCGACGGCCTGTCCCAGCGGCCCATTGGAGGCCACGTGTATCGGCGGCGGCGGATCGAGCTTGATGTAATTCTGTTCGAGGGCGGTGAAGCGCACCGGATGGGTTTCACCGCCGGGCACGGGCGAGTACGCGGCCTCTTCACCGTGCAGCAACGCACGCACGGTGCGCACATATTCCCGCATCGCTTTCGCGCCCGTCGGCCGCAAGCCGAGCATGCGCATCGCTGTATTACCCGCACCGAAGATGGCGTAGATACGGCCCGGCGCCAGTGCGTTGACAGTAGCAAGACCGTTCGCGGCTTCGGGTGCTAAGCGCATGCCGCATACCGCGACACCCGCGCCAATTTGCATTTTTTTCGTTTGCGCCGCCACCGCTGCCATGGTGACAAACAGGTTCGAGCGCAACAACGGGCTGTCGGTCACCCAACAACGCGTGAAGCCCAGCCGTTCGCCGTGCTGGGCGTAGTCGAGGGCCGTGATGTGGCCCATGCTGATGCCGAATTCCATTTTATAACCTATTGATTTTATTATCTATTTATGGGCGCGCCAATTTTAGCGTGATGGCCGCCAGCCGCCGCCCGAGCGCGATGCACAACTTGCGTTCGTGTTCGCTGATGGGCTGATCACTGGATACGCCCGCAACGTGGCTGGCGCCATACGGCGTACCGCCGCTGGTGGTGTTGAGCAAATCGGGTTCGCTGTACGGCAAGCCCACGATCAGCATGCCATGATGCAGCAGCGGCAGCATCATCGACGTGAGCGTCGTTTCCTGCCCGCCGTGCATCGATGAACTCGAGGTAAACACCGCCGCGGGTTTGCCGGCGAGCGCACCCTTCATCCATAGGCTGCCCGAGCCGTCCCAAAAATATTTCATCGGGGCTGCCATGTTGCCAAAGCGCGTGGGTGAGCCGACCGCGATGGCAATGCATTCTTCGAGGTCTTTAAGTTCCACATAAGGCGCGCCGCTGTCTGGCACGGCGGGCTCTACGGCTTCGGCCACAGTGGACACGCGCGGCACGGTACGCACCCGCGCGCTGGCGCCAGCCTCGCCGATACCGCGCGCGACGTACTGCGCCATTTGTTTCACCGCGCCGTGGTGGCTGTAGTAGAGGACGAGAATTTCATGCATGGGGAACGGGTATTATAGCGGCACAGCCCATCACGCCCGGGCTCAAGGATGATGCCCTTGCCAAAAATGCTGTCGCGGTTTGCCGAGCTGGTGCGCGTGGTTTACCGGCGCTTTCAGGAGGATCACGGCCTGCAGGTGGCGTCGAGCCTGACTTTCACTACGCTGCTGTCTCTGGTGCCCATCATCACGGTGGCGATGTCGCTGCTGGCGGCGTTTCCGGTGTTTAAAGGAACATCCAGCCTGATCGAGGAGTGGATATTCGACAACATGGTGCCGGAATCCATCGAGATTATCGAGAAATACACCGAGCAGTTTGTCGACAACGCGGCCAAGCTCACTGCCGTGGGGTTGTTGTTTCTGGCGGTGACCTCGATCATGCTGCTCATCACCATTGATGACGCCTTCAACGCCATCTGGCGCGTGCGCCGGCCCCGCCCCATGCTGCAACGCGTGCTGATTTATTGGGCGCTGATCACCGTCGGTCCGCTGCTGATGGGTGTCAGCCTGTCGCTGAGTTCCTGGCTGATGAGCGCCTCGGCGGGTTGGACCAAAGGTATCCCTTACGCCAACGCGGCGATGATCAAGCTATCGGCCATCGCGCTCACTTGTGCCGCGCTGGCAATGTTGTATTACGCCATGCCCAACCGTCCCATGCGCGTGCGCGACGCGGTGGCTGGCGGCCTGCTCGCCGGCGTGGTGTTTGAATTGACCAAACACTGCTTTGGCTACTACATCACCAATTTCCCGACATACAAACTGGTGTATGGCGCGTTCGCTGCAGTGCCGGTGTTCCTGTTGTGGCTGTATTTGTCGTGGTTGGTAGTGTTGCTGGGCGCGGTGGTGGTGGCTGCGCTTCCTGAGTGGCGCCAGCAGTCGGTGCAGGGCCGTGCAGCACCCGGCAGCTATTTTGTCTATGCGTTGCAGGTACTGCGGGCGCTATGGCAGGCGCAACAACGCGGTGAAGTGGTGACGGTGCCGCAGTTGCACGCCACGCTGCACCTGCGCTATGAGCGCATCGAAACCATCCTCGAAAGCATGCAGCAGGCAGCGTGGGTCAATCGCGCGCTGCCGTCGGGCTGGGTGCTGCATCGCAACCCGGCCACCATTTCCCTTGCGGATGTCTACAAACGCTTTGTATTCGATCCGCAGTTGCCGGTGCCGGCCATGGAAGAACAACCCGAACTGTTATCGCTCGTGCGCGACTTCGGCAATCGCCTCGGTAGCGGTATGGAGATGTCAGTGGCGGAGTTGTTCGATTCGGCAGGGACAGTGGGGCGGCAACCTGTGGGACAGGACTAGCGGTCCGCTTACCAGTCAGCGTTCGCCACCCGTCTTCACCACGCCCGAGGCAGCCGGATTGAACTCCCACTGCTTCCACGCAGCCAGCACCATGTTGGGATACTCCGGCCGGCCAAGGCTGCCGTTGTAGCGGCCCAGCGCACGGTACAAATCACCTTTTTCGATATCAATATAGTGGCGCAGAATCACGCAGCCAAAACGCAGATTGGTACGCAAATGGAACAGGTTGTCGTCCACGCCGCCGATGGCCTTGACCCAGAACGGCATCACTTGCATCAACCCGCGCGCACCCGCGCTGGAGATCGCATATTTGCGAAACGCACTTTCGACTTGAATCAGGCCCAGCACCAGCTGCGAATCAACACCGGCGCGCTTGGCTTCATAATGCACGGTGACGAGAAAATCTTCGCGCAGTGCCTTGTCGGGCATACGCCGTTCGAGTTTGCTCGACATGGCGTCGAGCCACGCACGCGCTTCTCCCACCGTGGCAAACGCCAGGAAGGGCGCGGATTGATCGGTAATCGCCTTATGCAGCGCGGCGCGCACGCTTTCCGCCATTTTTTCTTCGAGCTGATTGCCAGCGTGCGCGCCGGTGGCAACCAGTAAAGCGGCAACAAACAGTTGTCGGATCAACTCTCGCATGTATCTGATTTTACACGACTTATTGCATCATTCAAGGCAATCATCGTGGCCGCCTGATCAGTGCGGCGCTGATACTCCACCTGCGCGGTTTTGAGCCCGCGCTCGCCGACCACGATGCGCTGCGGCACGCCGATCAATTCAATGTCGGCGAGCATCGAACCCAGGCGATCCTCGCGGTCGTCCAGCAGCACATCAAGCCCTGCGGCCTGCAAGTCGGCGTAAAGTTTTTCCGCAGCCTCTTTCACCTGCGCACTTTTTTTCATGCCGATGGGCACGATGGCCACATCAAACGGCGCGATGCTTTCGGGGAAAATAATGCCGCGCGCGTCGTGATTCTGTTCAATCTCGGCGGCCA
>SYEN01000411.1 GCA_005800795.1 Burkholderiales bacterium
CCTGCGCGGCGTGCTGCGCGAGCTCCGCCGCATGGATAAGCCGATAAAGCGCGTGATGCTGGGCGGCGGCGGCAATATCGGGCGGCGGCTTGCCAACGCGATTGAAGGCAAGTGCGAAGTCAAGATCATCGAATACAGCAAGGCGGGTGCCGAGCGTCTGGCGGCCGAATGCGCCAGCGCGCTGGTGTTGCAGGGTGACGTGACCGATGAGGAGCTGCTGGAATCCGAAAACGTCGGCGAGATGGACGTGTATTGCGCGCTCACCAACGACGACGAAGATAACATCATGTCGGCGCTGCTCGCCAAGCGCATGGGGGTGCGCAAGGTAATCGCGCTGATCAACCGCTCCTCGTACGTGAATCTGCTGCAGGAAGGCCGCATCGATATCGCAATCGCGCCAGTGCAGGCCACCATCGGCACGCTGCTCGCGCATGTGCGCCGCGGCGACGTGGCAGCGGTGCATTCGCTGCGTCGGGGTGCTGCCGAGGCGCTGGAACTGGTGGCGCACGGCGACGCCAAGTCATCCCAGGTGGTGGGGCGGCGAATCGAGGAAATCAATCTGCCCAAGGGGGCCACCATCGGCGCCATCGTGCGGCGCCGGCGCACGGCGGGCGCGGACGGCATTGAGGACGCGGATGATGGCGCGTCCAGCGGCACCGATCAGGTGATCATGGCACATCACGATACGGTGATCGATGCAGACGATCACGTGATTATTTTCGTGGTTAACAAACGCATGGTGCCCGAGGTGGAAAAACTGTTCCAGGTCTCGGCGGGTTTTTTCTAAGCCAGCCATGAGAACCCTGCTCGCGGTGTTGCGCCCGCTCGGCGTGATCGGCATGGTGATGAGCCTGTCGCACTTGGTGCCGATCTTCGCGTCGTGGGTCTACGACGACGGCGCGCTGCGCGTTTTCGCGGTTTCGATGTTGTTCAACTTTCTGGTCGCCATGGTCACGTTTCTGGCGACACGCAACATTCACTACGACTTAAAGCCGCGCGACGGCATGTTGCTGGTGGTACTGGCCTGGTCGGGCGGCCCGGCGTTTGCCACCCTGCCTTTGCTGATGATGATACCGGGGTTGTCGTTTACCGACGCGTATTTCGAGGCAGTATCCGGATTGACCGCCTCGGGCGGCACGGTATTAACCGGACTGGACGCGCTGCCGCCTTCGATCAATATCTGGCGGGCGCTGCTGGTGTGGCTGGGGGGCATGGGCATTATCGTGCTGGCAGTGGCGATTCTGCCGTTGCTCGGTGTGGGCGGCCGGCAGATATTCAAAGCGGAAACGCCGGGGCCGATGAAAGACCAGAAGTTGACCCCGCGGATTGCCGAAACCGCCAAGGGGCTGTGGATCGTCTATGTGCTGCTGTCGATAGCGTGCCTGTTCTCCTACCGGATCGCAGGCATGAGCTGGCTCGATGCATGGATGCATGCCTTTACCACCATGGGGCTGGGCGGTTTTTCCACGCACGACGCCAGTTTCGGCCATTGGAACTCGCCCACGATTGAAGCTGTTGCGATCGTGTTCATGCTGATCGCCAGTGTGAATTTCGGCACACATTTTCTGGTGTTCCGCGGGATCAGCGTCAAACCTTATTTTCGTGACCCCGAGATACGCTTGTGCATTCTCGTCATTCTCGGCAGTTGCGCCGGTGTTGCGGGGTATTTGTATGCTAAAGGCACGTATCCCGATTTCTGGACGTCCTTACGCTTTGCCACGTTCAATGTGGTGTCGGTGGCCAGCACCACGGGGTTTGCCAATACCGATTACAACTTGTGGCCGCTATTCGCGCCGTTCTGGATGCTGTTCCTGTGCACCTTCGCAACTTGCTCGGGCTCAACCGGAGGCGGCATCAAAATGATCCGCGCACAATTGCTCTACATCCAGATTTACCGCGAGTTCATCAAGCTGCTGCACCCAAGCGCGGTGAATCCCGCCAAGCTCGACGGACAAGTGATTGGGAACAAGGTCATCTTCGCAGTGCTGGCGTTTTTATTCATTTACATCGCGAGTTTGGTTGTCCTTACCCTGATCCTGCTCGCCAGTGGGTTGGATGCGGTTACCGCGTTCAGTGCCGCGCTGGCGAACCTTAACAATCTCGGTCCCGGCCTGAACCAGGTTGGTCCGGCTACAACCTATGCCTCGTTCACTGATTTTCAGACTTGGGTATGTACCTTTGCCATGCTGCTGGGACGCCTGGAATTGTTTACGCTACTGATCATATTTACGCCCGTGTTCTGGCGCCGCTAGTGGAATCCTGCGATGCAATCCGTCAATCTGACCCGGCATTTTTTGATCGCCATGCCCGCCATGACCGACCCGCATTTTGCCAAGACGCTTACCTTCATCTGCGAGCACAACGGGCAGGGTGCGCTGGGTGTTGTGGTGAATCGCCCGATCGATCTCACGCTGCATGCATTGCTCGAACAAATTGAAATTTCCCCGGCGGATGAATCCTGCCGGCACACCACCGTGCACTACGGCGGGCCGGTGCAGACCGATCGTGGCTTCGTCTTGCACGCGCCCGCCGGCGCATGGAAATCCACACTGACGGTGGATGAGCACATCGGGCTAACCACCTCCAAGGACGTACTGCAGGCGGCGGCGCGAGGCGTGGGCCCGCCGCGCCTGCTCGTGACCTTGGGCTACGCCGGCTGGGCTGCGGGCCAGTTGGAACAGGAACTCGCGCAAAACGCCTGGCTTACGGTAAACGCCGACGAACGCATTCTGTTTGAAACGCCCGCCGAGCAGCGTTACGAAGCGGGTTTGAAGCTCCTCGGCATTGATCTGGCGATGCTGTCGGATGCGGCAGGGCATGCCTGACCCCGCAGTGAGGGCCGGCACAATACTCGCCTTCGATTTCGGCGAAAAGCGCATCGGCGTGGCGGTGGCGGATGTGGCGGTAGGCATCGCCCACCCACTTGCGGCCCTACATATCGAAGACAACAAAGCGCGCTTCGCGGCCATAGCCGCACTGATCGCCGACTGGAAACCGGCGCAACTGGTGGTGGGCGAACCGCATCATGCCGACGGCGGCGCGCATGAAATTGCCTGCCTGGCCCAGCGTTTCGCGCAGCGGCTGGAAGGGCGCTTTGGCTTGCCGGTGGCGCTGGTGGATGAATCGTTCAGCTCCGCGGCGGCGGAGTCGCGGTTGCGTGAGCAGGGCATGCATGGCGACAAGCTCAAATCCGTATTGGACTCGGCGGCAGCCGGCGAAATTTTGCAATCCTGGCTGGAACAACAGCGGGCGCGCTAAGGAGTGCGAGGTCGCGCCGATGCGTTGTACCGTCAAGAGCCTTGTGTTACCCTTGCGCCCCAATAAACGCCCATGAACAAGCCGGCTCCCTCACGCCCGCCCCTGCCAGACGCCGAGCCATTGCTGGCAAGGCTGCTGGATCAAATGCACGCTGTGGTCGGCCCCGACACAGGCCTGGTCGGTATTCATACCGGCGGGGTGTGGATTGCCGAACGCCTGCACGCCGCACTCGGCATCAAGACACCGCTGGGCACGCTCGACGTTTCTTTCTACCGCGACGATTTTGACCAGAAGGGCTTGCATCGCAATGTCAAAAGCTCTGATATACCGTTTGACGTTGAAGGCCGCAGCCTGATTCTGGTGGACGACGTGCTTTACACTGGCCGCACCATACGCGCGGCCATGAACGTATTGTTTGACTACGGCCGCCCGGCGAGCATACGGCTTGCGGCGCTGGTGGATCGCGGAGGACGTGAGCTGCCGGTAGCCGCGGATTTCCTCGGTGGCGCCGTTACGCTCGCGGGATCGCAAAGCATTGAGCTGATGCGCGACAGTGCAGATAAGCTCCTGTTCAAGCTGCATGAAAACTAGGGCCTGAGAATCGCATGTGGCTTGATCCGCGCAACCCGCAACTGACCAAAAACGGCGAACTGCATCATCTGCTTTCCATTGAAGGGCTGCCGGTGGATGTGCTGCGGCAGATACTCGACGCGGCCGAATCCTTCGTTGGCGTGACTGAGCGCGAGGTGAAAAAGGTTCCGCTGTTGCGCGGCAAGTCGGTGTTCAACATTTTTTTCGAGAACTCCACGCGCACGCGCACCACCTTCTAAATTGCCGCCAAGCGCCTGTCGGCGGATGTTATCAACCTGGCCATCGCGCAATCGTCCACCAGCAAAGGCGAGAGCATGCTCGACACCGTGGCCAATCTCGCGGCAATGCAGGCGGACATGTTCGTGGTGCGCCATTCGGCAAGCGGCGCGCCCTACTTGATGGCCAAGCATGTCGGCCCCGATATTCATGTCATCAACGCTGGCGACGGGCGCCATCAGCACCCGACACAGGGCCTGCTCGACATGTTCACCATTCGCCACTACAAGAAAGATTTTACCAACCTGCGGGTGGCCATCATCGGCGACATTCTGCACTCACGCGTGGCGCGTTCGCAAATACACGCGCTGACCACGCTGGGTTGCCCGGAAATCCGCGTTATCGCGCCGCGCACGCTGATCCCGGCGGATATCAAAACCCTTGGCGTACGGGTGTATCACGACTTGCGTGAGGGTTTGAAGGATGTCGATGTGGTCAGCACCTTGCGCCTGCAAAACGAACGCATGAAAGGCGCGCTGCTCGCGTCCGGGCAGGAGTTCTACAAATACTACGGCATCACCGACGACACGCTGGCGCTTGCCAAGCCCGACGCCATCGTACTGCACCCCGGCCCGATGAATCGCGGCGTGGAAATCGATTCCAGCGTGGCCGACGGCAGGCAATCGGTGATTCTGCCGCAGGTGAGTTTCGGCATCGCCATCCGCATGGCGGTGATGAGTATTGTTGCCGGCAGTTGGCGTGGTTGATACGAATAGGTGGCACGGATGAAGATTCATATTAAAGGCGGCCGCCTGATTGATCCGCGCAACAGCGTGGATGCCGTGCGCGATGTGACCATCGCTGCCGGCAAAATCGTCGCCATCGGCGATGTGCCCGCCGGGTTCACTGCCAATCGCGTCATCGACGCCACCGGCAAAATCGTCTGCCCCGGCTTAGTGGATTTGTCGGCACGGCTGCGCGAGCCGGGCTTTGAATACATTGCCACACTGGCTTCGGAAATGAATGCCGCGTGCGCGGGGGGCGTCACCAGCCTCGCTTGTCCGCCGGATACCGACCCGCCGCTGGATGAGCCGGGTCTGGTGGAAATGCTCAAGTTTCGTGCGCGCAATCTGAACAAGGCGCGGGTCTACCCAATCGGTGCGTTGACCGAAGCTTTGAAAGGCGTGCGTCTCACCGAAATGGCGGAGTTGCGTGAAGCGGGTTGTGTCGCGTTTTCGCACGCCGATGTGCCGCTCACCGACAATCAGGTGCTGTATTACGCCCTGCAGTATGCCGCTACGTTCGATATCCCCGTGTGGCTGCGCCCGCAGGATGCCTCGCTCGCGCGCGGCGGTGTTGCGCATGACGGGCAGGTCGCCACTCGGCTGGGCCTGCCGCCGATTCCGGTGTGCGCGGAAACAGCCGCACTAGGCATGATCCTGCTGCTCGCGCGCGAGACGGGGGCGCGTGTACATCTGTGCCGGTTGTCTAGCGCGGAGGCCATCAACATGGTGCGCCGTGCGCGGCATGACGGTGCAAAAGTCACCTGCGACGTGGCGGTGCATCATTTGCACCTGTCGGAAATGGATATCGGTTATTTTGATCCGAATTGCCATTTGATCCCTCCGCTGCGCAGCCAGCGCGACCGCGATGCCTTGCGTAAAGCGCTTGCCGAACAGGTGATCGACGCCGTGTGCTCCGACCATTGCCCGGTGGACGATGACGCCAAGCAACTGCCGTTCTCCGAAGCCGAACCTGGCGCCACCGGCCTCGAACTGCTGCTGCCGCTGACATTGAAATGGGCGGAAGAAGACGGCGTGCCGCTGCCCGTGGCGCTGGCGCGTATTACCACCGATGCCGCGAACCTCCTCGGCATCGATGCTGGGCACTTGAGCGTGGGCGCTGAGGCCGACGTGTGCGTGTTCGACGCCGAGCGCTACTGGAAAGTCGAACCGGCAACGCTTCTAAGCCAAGGCAAGAACACGCCCTACAGCGGCATTGAACTCAAGGGCCGTGTGACGCATACGCTGGTGGGTGGGCAGATCGCGCATGAGATCAAGTAGCGCGACGTAGGCTGTTGTTGATGCCGCTGGCGTGACTGTCTTGCGAGGCTTCGAGCCTGACTACGTAACCGTATGAGCGGACTTCTCCTATTAAATAAGTCAATTAAAATGAATATTTACGAGTCGGCGGATTTAATTCGAGCGTGACCCGAGTGGTACTTACTAGAGCTGTAACCTATTGATTTAAATGATAATATTTTATTGCATGCCCGGCAGGTCGAACATGTTTCTTCATAGCTCAGACGCTGTATTACAAGACGCTCATCGGGGATGCAGCAAATGCGACGCGATTGGAGTCCAGTTAAATTGCTTAGGGGTTTGTTGAAATTCGATTCATATTACGTAATCAAGAGCGTGCGCAAAAAACAATCTATTAATTCTGCAATTTAACAGCTTATTTTATTTTCAATCTTTTGGCATCCAAGCGCCCCGGTGATAGCGCTCCAACACCACCCCGGCCATATCATCGATGTGCCGCCGCAACAACGATTGCGCCTGCTTGCTGTTGCCGCTTAACGCTGCCTGCGTGATCTCCCGATGGTCTTGCGCCGGCCCCGCCATAACGGCCTGAACCGGTATCGCGATGCGCCGATAGCGATCATACCGATGGGAAATTTGCTTGCAGAACTGCAGCAGCGTCGGCGAACCGCAGGCACCGATCAACGCAAAATGAAAACGGCGGTGTATCTCCTCCCATCGTTCGTCGATCGGCCGCTGATCGCCAGCTTTGGCGGCCACCAGCGTGAAGGCCAGTGAGGCATCGCCCAGATTGCGCCGCCAGGCGTCGTTACCGCGTGTGATCGAAAGTCCGGCGGCATAAATCTCGGCATGGGCGCGCATGGCTATTACGTCCTCAAGATCGGCCCTCGACACCGGGGCCACGCGAAAGCCGCGCTGGCTTTCCAGTTCAACCATGCCCTGTCCGGCCAATTGACACAGCGCCTCCCGCAAGGGACTGGTGCCCATGTCATAACAAGTCACCAAGAATTTGAATGACAACTTTTGTCCCGGTTGAAGTTTGCCCGCCACAATGTCTGCACGTATGCGGCGTAAGGCATCCGACGATTTGGAAAAGGTTTGCCCAAAGTCATGGGCCACGAACGGCATCGTCGGCGCAACAGATAAGGGCAAGACATCTTCCATAGGTCTCAGAAGTGAGAGCACGATCCGTTCCAGATTTAGTGCCCAATCCATTCCAGCCGCTCACCAGTAACACGCAGTACGGGCTTGTTCGCCTACGGCGCAGACACCTAAGGCTACGATTTCGCTTGATACGGTGTGGCAGCGCAATTTCGAAAATCCATCGCTGGCGTGCAAAGGCTTCTCCGACGCACCACTAATGCTCGCCTTTTTCGCAGTTGCACTTGTTTTGCCCTCTGGTGGCATCCATCCGGTCTGGCATGAGTCATGCGTTTGCTACCTGCATCTTTAATAGGTGAGGGTTCTATCGTGCAAAACGAAAACCTTAAGGCGAGATGCTCGTCAATGATCCTCCTGACAACCGCCGTTGCGTGCAGTGCGTGGGCACAGGCGCAGTCGACCGTCGGCGGCTCGTCCTACCCCCTTCGTTCGCCCCGAATCATTGTGCCTTTTGCGGCTGGCGGCATCTCAGATTTTCTGGCGCGGGTGCTGGCTGACGGCGCGCATGAAACGCAGGGCGTGCCGCTGATTATAGAAAATCGCCCGGGCGCGGGCGGCAACATCGGCATGGACTTCGTTGCCAAGAGCACTCCCGATGGTTATGTGCTCGGACTGGCCACGCTCGGCTTTGCCAGCAATTCAGTTCTGCATTCCCGATTGCCCTTCGACTCGAACAAGGACTTTGCGCCGGTCATCATGATTGGAACTGTCCCGTCGGTCATAGTGGTTCACCCCTCATTGCCGGTGCACACGCTACAGGCGTTTATTGCGCTGGCCAAACGGCACCCCGATGAACTGGCCTTCGGCTCATCCGGCATGGGCACGGGCAGCCACCTTGCCGTCGAGCTTTTCAAAGCGGCCACGCAAACACAAATGGTTCATGTGCCCTACAAAGGCACGGCGCAGGCGATACCCGACCTGCTGGCCGGAAGGCTGCAGTTCATGTTTGACTTTCCCACCACCGCCATTCAGCCGATCAGGGCCGGCAGACTGCGCGGTCTGGCGGTCACCTCGGCGCAACGCTCAACCGCCCTGCCCGATCTGCCGACGGTGTCCGAGGCAGGGGTCAAAGGTTATGAATTCGGCACTTGGGCAGGTGTTCTAGCGCCGGCCGGCGTGCCACTGGCGGTCCTCGCCAAACTCAGTACTAGCTTTACCAAGGCACTTGAGTCGCCGCGGGTTAAAGAGCGTCTGGCGGAGCAAGCCATACAGGTCACTCCGAAATCGGCGGCAGAGTTTGGCGCGTTCATACGTGCCGATATCGAACGCTGGCGCAGGATGCTGAATAACCGCCAGCTCGCGATGCTGAACTAAGGCTCTCAAAACGATACCCAACGGTTGGAGTAAACAATGGATATGTCAGAAAATCACAGGCACGACCCCTACGCATTCATGGGCGTGCCCCAGCTGGGCATCCGGAACTATTGGTATCCCGCACTGGCTTCCTGGCGCCTCGGCCGCCGCCCTAAAGCGGTCAAGATGCTGGGCGAAGATATTGTGCTGTTCCGCGATGACAAGAAAATCTACGCCTTGCAAGATCGCTGCGCACATCGCGGCGCCAAGCTGTCGAGAGGCAAGTGCCTTTATCCCGGCAGTGGCACGCTGAGTTGCCCGTACCACGGCTGGACCTACAAAGGCGAAACCGGCAAGGTGATCGCCAAGCTGGTCGAAGGCCCGGATGCGCCCATCCCCGACAAGGCACGTGTAAAGACCTACCCGGTGCGCGAATTTCGCGGCGCCATCTGGGTGTTTATCGGCGACATGGCGGCTGTACCGCTGGAAGACGACCTCCCCGAATGCATCGCCAAACCCGATGAGTGGCACATGATCTGGAATTGGCGTACCTACAAGTGCGACTGGCGGCTTTTGTCGGACAACCTGTCGCACGACCAGCATGCACCCTTTGTCCATCGCAATTCGCCGGAAATGCTGTTGAAACCGATCTTTCCACACGCCACCAGAAATGCCACCGAACCGCTCGACAACGGCAAAGGGATAGGACATCGCGCATACGATGGCGTGACCTCTGCGGAATACCCGGATTTAGGCCGGTTTCCGCCCAAGCAGGAGTGGTATCGATTGCTAAAGGCAACTGGACGCGCAGTAGAGATGGACCCTGTGAATGCCCCAGCAGTAAAAAAATACGGCATCCGTTTCCGCCACATGTCGATGTTGCCCGCAATCCATTTGATTGGCCGCCCCAGCGGGGACTTTTTTACATGCCGCTGGATTCTGCCGATCGACCAATCGACGACCATACTCTACAACTTCAATCTGTTTCGGCGGCGTGGAAAATTAGGCTTCATCTCGGATTGGATGGACTGGATCATCTGGAAATCGTGGGCGCACGACTGGCTGTTTTCCGATCAGGACAAGTGGATCGTCGAGCACGTCACACCTGGTCCTGAGTTGCTGTCGAGAACAGATATCAGCGTAACCGCATGGCGGCGGTTCTCAATGGCCAATGCACGTCAACCGCCAGCTACCAACCCCGTCGTCTTTGCACCAAGGGCTGCCACCGCCAAATAAAGACGTTTATCGAAGCGATTCGGTGCGCGACAGCTATTGCCGAAAACCAACCATCCAGGAGAGTTTATTGTGAACCGATTTATTGCCTACCGCCGCTTCTCTGTTTTGACCCTTTTTGTGTTATCGAGTGCGCTATTTTTGATGCCGGCTAAAGCTGCCGACAAGCCCCTTGAAAAGGTAAGCGTGCGATTAAACTGGGTACCTGGCGCCGAACACGGCTTTTTCTATATGGGCAAGGCCAAAGGATGGTTTGCGTCCAAAGGCATTGATCTGGAAATCATCGCAGGGTCTGGCTCAACTGTATCGGTCACCACGGTCGGCAGTGGAAGTACTGATTTCGCGTTGGCCGACGGCGCATCGGTTGCTCGAGGCTGGGAGGTCGGCGTACCTATCGTTGTCATGTCGGTTTTGTTGAAGGAAAGTCCGGCTTCAATCTACTCGCGCAAGTCAGCTGGCATTGCACGCATCACTGATTTGTGCGGGAAACGGGTCGGCATCAACCTCAAGAGCACTACTGCCGCCCAGTACAGAGCCATGATAGGGCTCGCCAAGCTCCCAGCTGACTGCAAGATTGAAGAGGTTTCGATGTCTGGCGGCGGAAGTAGAGAGGTACTATCGAATACTGTAGATGCCGCGGTAACGTTTTCATATGAAGATCCCGTGCTGCTGACAGTTCGTGGAAACGAGATGAACGAAATTATCGCGAGTAGTTTTTTCAAGCTCTACAGCCTTGGCTTGATCACCAACCAAACACTCGTTACGAAAAAGCGCGACTTGGTTGACCGGTTTATGAAGGCTACGAATCGCAGCCTTGAGTATGCGATAGCCAACCCCAAGGAAGGACTGGATTCCTTCTTGAAAGTGGCGCCAGAGGCGAATGTGGACTATGAGCGGGAGAAGCTTGCACGCTTCAACAAGCTGCTTATTGCAGATGACGCCAGTACTCGCTCGCTAGCAGCCTGTCGGACTTGAGTTGACTTTAAAAGTCATAGGGACCATGGAAATTGAATGGAACAGGGAAATTGGGGAGTTGGATAGTCTGTGCGCACGATATGGTGCCAGCGCAGGTGTCCCTGATCGTCTATCCCGCC
>SYEN01000412.1 GCA_005800795.1 Burkholderiales bacterium
AAAGCGCAAATCGCTTTCGTCGCCGTTTATAACGGGCTTGCCAAGATAGGTTGCCGGAAGTTCATCGCGGAAAACAACCGCAACATTCCCGCCATCGTTTAGAACTTCAACAACTTGTACGACGAACCGTTCGCGGGCCTCGATCCGATTTCCTGCAACGTGGTGGGCAATTTGATCCGGCGACTGAATGATGCGCTGGGCGTGACGTCCATCGTGGTGTCGTACGACGCCACCGAGGCGCTGAAAATCGTTGATTACGTGTACTTCATCGCCGATGGTGTGATCGCCGCAGAGGGTGCAACGGCAGACGTGAAATCTTCCAGTGATCCGTTCGTGCATCAGTTCATTCGCGGCAGGCCGGACGGCCCGGTGCCGTTTCACTACCCCTCGAATGCCTACGCGGCCGATCTGGATATCTCGTCCCATGCCTGGTAATGACTGTAAGTATCTGATTAAAAGGATTTTTTTAAAGCGATTGGCCGCGCTCTCCGCGCTGGGCGTGTGGCCTGCCACTCGCGCTGGCGCGCAGCCCGCCCTGCGTGCGGAATACGAAGCCTTCGCCAGCGAGTTGGTGGCAAAGCATGGCCTCGATGGTCAGGCCCTGCGCCGCCTGTTGGCGCAAATCAAACCACAGCCGTCGATCATCCGCGCGATGAACGCGCCATCGACCGCTTTGCCGTGGCACGCGTTTCGCCGCGGGCACGTTGACCCGGTACGCATCAGCGGCGGCGTGAAATTCTGGAACCAGCACGCCGCCACACTGGCCCGTGCCGCGCGAGACTACGGCGTGCCGGAAGAAATCATCTGCGCCACCATCGGCATCGAAACCCATTACGGTGGCTACACCGGCAGTTTTAAAATTCTTGATGCGCTGGCAACGCTGGCGTTTGATTACCCCAAACGTGCGCCGTTTTTCCGCGATGAGCTGGAACAGTTCGTCCTGATGGGCAAGGAAACGCAGCTGGACCTCGCGGCGCTGAAAGGCTCTTACGCAGGCGCGATGGGCATCCCGCAGTTCATGCCCAGCAGTTTTCGCAAATACGCGGTGGATTTTGATGGCGACGGCAAGCGCAATCTGTGGAGCAGTCTGCCCGATGTCATCGGCAGCGTCGCCAACTACTACAAGTTGCACGAGTGGCAGCCGGGCGAGCCGGTCACCGTGCAGGCGCGAGTGAGTGCCACGCCCGATGCGTCGCTGATCGATGACATCACGCCTAAAACCAAAATCAGCGAGTTTCGCAAACTTGGCATCCAGCCAGTGGGGCCGGCGAATGACGACGCACTCGCCGCGCTACTGCCGCTGCAAACCGAAAGCGGCATGCAATACTGGTTTGGTTTCAAGAATTTTTACGTCATCACGCGCTATAACCGCAGCACGAATTACGCGATGGCGGTGTATGAAATCGCAGAAGGGATCAGGGCGGCGGTGAAGGGTGTACGGTAAAAGGATTGCCACAGGTGTTTTTGATGTAAGTATTTGTTTCTATTGAATATTTTTTGCCTCGCTTTCTTGGCATAAAACAAGGTTCCATGTCCGCACTTCCCTACCGGCGTCTCGCCGGTTTTTATTTTTTCTACTTTGCTTACCTCGGCGCGTTTGCGCCGTTTTTTACCTTGTACCTCGATTCGGTGGGCATGCCGGCGGTGGAGATTGGCGTGTTGATGTCGATGCCGCAGTTGACGCGCATCGTCGCGCCGCATTTGTGGGGTTGGCTGGCGGACCGCGGCACGAGCGGCATGCGCATCGCGCGCTGGGCCGGGGTGGCGGGCACGGTGGCGTGGTTGGGCGTGTATGCAAGTGCCAATTTCGTCTGGCTGTTCGCGGTGCTGCTGGCGGTGATGTTTTTCTGGAGTGCGGCGCTGCCGTTGATCGAGGCCACCACGTTGTCGCATCTGGGCGAGGAGACGGCGCGCTACGGGCGCATCCGCGTGTGGGGGTCGATAGGTTTTATTGTTGCGGTGATCGGTGTGGGCTACGCGCTGGACGGCTGGCCGCCGCGCGCAGTGCTGTCCATTGTGCTGCTATTGATGCTGTGCATGCTGGCCTGCTGCTGGCTGACGCCGGAGGCGCCAACGATTCCGCACGAGGCCGACGCGCAGCCGATCTGGGATATTTTGAAACGCCCGGAGGTGATGGCGCTGATTGTCGCCGCCGGGTTGATGTCAGCGGCGCACGGGCCGTATTACACGTTCTATACGACCTATCTGGTGGATCACGGCTACAGTAAAGCGATGGCGGGCTGGCTGTGGGCGTTCGGCGTGATCTGCGAGATCGGCATTTTTGTGTGGATGCCGCATCTGTATCGCGCGTTCTCGCTGCGGCAGATTTTGCTGGCAAGTTTCGCTTTGGCTGTGCTGCGATTTTTGCTGATTGGCTGGTTGATCGACAACTTTGTGGCGTTGATCGTGGCGCAGGCGCTGCATGCGGCGACCTTCGGCTCGTTTCACGCTGCGGCCATCGGTGTGATTCACAAAGTGTTTCGCGGCCGCCATCAGGCGCGCGGGCAGGCGATGTACGGCAGTCTCGCGTTCGGCGTTGGCGGCGCCCTGGGCGGCTTTGCCAGCGGGCATGCGTGGGCGTCGCTGGGGCCTTCACTTACATTTACGCTGTCGTCGGGCGCGGCGCTCGCGGGCTTATTGATTTTATGGTGGAAATTGCGTCTGGAAGACGTGTAGCCCCGAGCGTGGAACGTGCGGCTGGGCTGTGAGATAATCCTGAATTAACAGCAAGTTACATCAGTTTCATCCGTTACGTTATTTACGTTACAGGCCTGCAACAAATCCATCATGGCAAAAACCCTCTACGACAAACTCTGGGATTCCCACGTCGTGCATGTCGAACAAGACGGCACCGCGCTGCTTTATATCGACC
>SYEN01000413.1 GCA_005800795.1 Burkholderiales bacterium
CATCGGCCCATCGTGCCCGCGGTACGCCGGATCGCCCTGCGAAAAACTTTCCATGCGCTTCAAAAACGGCAGGATGTCCTTGCTGCCCCAGCCGGGGTTGCCGAGCGCCGCCCAGTTATCCAGTTCCAGCGGATCGCTGCGCACCCAGATCATGCCGTTCACGGCGCTGGAACCGCCCAGTGCGCGCCCACGCGGCCAAAAAATGCCGCGCCCACCAACTTTTTCATCGGGCTGCGTTTCAAAGCGCCAGATCGCACGCTCGCCGGTGAGGATGTGCGCGATACCTGCCGGAATTTGTATCCACAGCCAGCGGTCGTCCTTGCCCGCTTCCAGCAGCAGCACGCTGTGCTTGCCCGAGGCGCTCAGCCGGTTGGCCATCACGCAACCAGCCGAGCCTGCGCCAACGATGATGTAATCGTATTCAGATGTAGTCATGAGTATTCCGCCTGGATGTTTGACTGCCTAGAATACCAGCAGGCTGGCGGTGCGAGAACGAGGAATTGCTTTCGCGCATGGCCGATGGTTCGTGCGCGGCACGCCGAACACTACCCGCGGCCACACGTCAGCACAGATTCCCGCGAATCACGAGGCCTGTTTCAACAGCGTGCGTATATCCGTAAGCATAGACGCAGCACCCGCCCCATAATTCACAAAAAGGCGCAGCCGGCCCTGTCCGTCGAGAATAAACGTGCCCGCCGAGTGATCGATGCTGTAGCTGCCGCCCGGCGTTTTGGACGGCTGCTTTTGCACGTAAACCTTGAATTCCTTGGCCGCGCGCACGGTGGCTTCCATGTCGCCTGACAATCCCAGGAAAGTGGGATTGAATGCTGTAACATATTGTTTTAAAAGGTCTTTTGTGTCTCGCTCTGGGTCGACCGAAACGAACAGCACTTGCACCTTGTCGCCGTCTGGACCGAGTTCCTTGATGACTTTGCCCATCTCGGCGAGCGTGGTGGGGCACACGTCCGGGCACTGGGTAAAGCCGAAAAATATCACCACCAGCTTGCCCTTGAAATCTGCCAACGTGCGCGGTTTACCGGTGTGATCGGTGAGCGCCAACACTTTGCCGAAATCGGCGCCGGTAACATCGGTGTTCTGGAATTTCACGCCGCCCGATTGCTGCTGGCCGCAGCCCGTGAGCAGGGTAACGGCCAAACACGCCATCAAAACAAATCGTGGGACGTTAGTAACCATCACGGCATTACAGCGTGATACGGAAATAGTGATCGATCAGCAGCGCCGCGAACAGCGCGGTGAGATACATGATCGAAAAGCGAAAGGTTTTGCGCGCGAGTTGATCGCTGTATTCACGGTAAATGCGAATCGCGTACGCCATGAAGCCGGCGCCCAGCGCCAGCGCTGACGCGAGATAAATCAACCCCGACATTTTTACCGTGAACGGCAGTAACGAGCACGCGACGAGAATGATGGTGTAGAGCAAGAGATTCAGCCGCGTGAATCTTTCACCATGGGTGACCGGCAGCATGGGGATGCCGGCCTTGGCGTATTCATCGCGGCGATACAGCGCCAATGCCCAGAAATGAGGTGGCGTCCACGCGAAGATGATCAGGAACAGCGTCAGCGCCTCGGCAGTGACTTCGCCCGTCATCGCCGCCCAGCCCAGTACCGGCGGCATGGCGCCTGATGCGCCGCCAATGACAATATTTTGTGGCGTCATCGGTTTGAGGATAACGGTGTAAATCACCGCGTAACCCACGAACGTAGCGAGCGTGAGCCACATGGTCAGCGGGTTCACCCACACGTAAAGCAAGGCGAGACCGATGCCGCCGACGACGCTGGCGAACACCAGCGTTTGCATCGAGGTTAGCGCGCCGCGCGGCAACGGGCGTGCGCGCGTGCGCGCCATCACCGCATCGATCTTCTGTTCGACCAGGCAATTCATGGCCGCTGCCGCGCCCGCCACCAGCGCGATGCCGACAGTGCCCGCGAGGAAGGGCTGCAACGCCACCATGCCGGGCACGGCGAGCACCATGCCGATGATCGCGGTAAACACGATCAGCGACACCACGCGCGGCTTGGTCAGTTGATAAAACTGATGGATGCGCGAGCCGATGGGGACGTTGGCGGTGGCGGAAGACATTTTAGCGGCAGGGATAAGCGATCAGGATAGGGGATTGTGGTTTGAGCAACTCGGGTCGTACATCGAGGTTTCGCGCAATCCTCAACTCTTGATCGTTGATTCTCTGAAAAGCGCGAAGTTTAGCACCACCAGCGCCGCCAGTAACAGCGCCGCGCCCGCGTTGTGCGCGACCGCGACCGTCAAGTTCAGCCCAGTGAGAATATTGCTCGCGCCCAGCGTCACCTGCGCCGCCAGCAGCACCGCCACCGCAACAGCCACGCCACGCATTCCGGCCACTCGCGCAGTTTGCCACGCCAGCCACGCGAGATACAGCGTGACCACCACTGCACCCATACGATGCGTCCAGTGGATGGCCGTGAGCGCGTCGTAACTCAATTTTGCGCCGGCAGCGGTTTGTCCCAGCTCACGCAGAATCTGAAAACCGTGCTGAAAATCCATTTTTGGCAGCCATTCACCGTGGCACTTGGGCAGATCGATACACGCCAGCGCGGCGTAATTGGTGCTGACCCAGCCACCGAGCGCAATCTGCGCAACCAGCAAGGCGAGGCCCAGCGCAGCCCAAGGCTTTAACGTGTGATTCGCGGGCGCCGGAAACGCCTGTGACAGCGCCAACTGCCGCGCCGAAAGCCACGTTAACAGTGCCAGCGTCGCCATGCCACCCATCAAGTGCAGCGTAACGATTACCGGCCTGAGCAGCATCGTCACCGTCCACATGCCCAGCGCGGCCTGAAATGTCACCAGCGCCAGCAGCCCGGTGGGCAACCACGGCGACTGCTGCTGACGCTTTACCCACGCGGCGATTGTGATGCCGAGAATTAACAAGCCCAGCATTCCTGCCAGATAGCGATGCACCATTTCATGCCACGCTTTTTGCAGCGACACCGGCCCGTGCGTGCCGCCTTGTTCCGCTACGGCTTTGGCGATATCGCGAGCGGCCTGCGTGGGCGTGAGCTGACCGTAGCAACCCGGCCAGTCAGGGCAACCCAACCCCGCATTGGTAAGCCGTACGAACGCCCCCACCACCACGACCACCAGTGTGAAAACAGTCGTGAACAAAATAGTTTTTAAAAACATATACTTACCTTTTCCGTTATCCAATGCGCGAGACGCGCAACAGGCGCTGCAAGTCTTTTTTCATGCGGCTTGGGTCGGCGTCTTTCGGAAAGCGCAGCACCACGTTACCCAGTGGGTCGACGAGATAAATGTGGTCAGTCAGTTGTGCCCCCGTTTGCGGCGCGACCGGCAGTATTTTCAGCGGCGCGCTGCCTTGCGCTGCGGCGAACCACGTGCCTTCATATTCCTTGATAATCGCGGCGCTAACCGCGAGCGCATCCGTCGCTAAAAACGCACGCTCAATACGTTCGAGATATTTGCCCTGTGTCAGACGCACCTGGCGCATTTTCCACAACTTGCTTTGGCACGCTTCATTACACGCGCCGGAATCTGCGGTGACGAACACCCAGCGTCCGCGCAATTGCACGAAATCAAACGGCTTGCCGCCGCTGGCGGACGGCATAATCGCCGTGGGCAACACCACGCCCTCGACCAGTTCGCCGTAATTGACGCGTCCGGAAGGCTGCCAAAAGTAATACAGCGCCCATGAGCCGACGAACGGCGCAATGCACACCGCCGCCACCAGCAGCAGCATGCGGCGGCTCTTGCGCTGCTCAGTGGAGGTCTGGGCCGGTACCGGCGAATTTTCTGCGGACATTGAGCACCACGTAAGCTATAAGAATCGCTGCGGCCAGCGCAAACCACTGCACGGCATACGCCAGATGGGTATTGCGTTTGAGATCTAGCGCTGGCCAGTCGCGCACCAGTCCGTCATCGGCTGCGCTGGTCTGCTGCACGATGACCGGTTGCACGTCGAGCTTCGTCGCCAGACGGTACCGTTCCAGCACCATATTTTGCCAGATGTTGCCGTCGGCAACCCGGGTCGACAACTCCATGAATCGTTCGCTATAAGGCACGGCGGTGCCTGTGACTTCGACTTCACCTTCGGGTGTTTTGACCGAAGGCGTGCGGTTGCGTTCAGAGCCAGCGGCGACCCAGCCCCGGTTCACAAGTATATGTTTCGCGCTGCCACCATCCGCCGACAAACGTAGCGGCATCAGCACGTGGTAGCCCGGCTGGTGCTTGCGTACGCGGTTGTCAAGAAATACCACGTGGCCGGGGTCGAAGCGCCCTCGCGCCTCCACGCGCCGCAGCAGCACGTCCGCCACGTTCAGTTCTGCTGCGCCAACCCGAAGCGGCGGCTGCCGGGCAAACTCGTCGAGACGCGCCTGCAGCGCCGCCTTGGTCTCCGCACGCCCCAATTGCCAGAATCCCAATGCCATAGTAGCGGCCACGCCCGCCAGCGCCAGCGTCGTAGCCCACCATGCCGGGGCAAATTCGCGTCTGGCGAGTTTCAATGGCGCTCCCGGTGCGCCTGCATTACACTATACGCATGAAATACGTGGTAATTCTTTTTCTGGTGTTTATCATCTACAGCCTCGGTTCGGCGGCGTATTTCATGCTGAAGGACAACGGCAGCAGCCAGCGCATGGTGCGCGCGCTGACCGTACGCGTGGCACTGTCGGTGACGCTGTTCCTGCTGCTGATGGCGGGCATTCATTTTGGGTTTATCACCGGCAAGCTCTAACCGGACAAGCCGCCGGTGAAAAAAAGCCGCGCCCTCGGGCGCGGCTTTTTGTTTTGGCAAACCGCGTGATTACAGCATGTACACCAGCACGAAG
>SYEN01000414.1 GCA_005800795.1 Burkholderiales bacterium
CTTCGTCGGCAAAGCCAATGATCTCAATGGCAAACGGCGGGCGCTTGCCCTGTGCGTGTAAAACCGCCACACATTCGATGGCGCTTACCACGCCCAGCATGCCATCATATTTGCCCGCGTCGCGTACGGTATCAAGGTGCGAGCCCAGCAGCAGCGCGGGCAGGCCCGGTGTGGCGCCTTCATAACGCCCGCATACATTGCCGATGGCATCGATGTGAACCGCCATGCCCGCTTCGCGCATCCAGCCCTGTACAAGTTCGTTGGCTGCGCGCATTTCGGTTGATAGATAAACGCGGGTCAGCTTGTCCTGCGCTTCGGAACAGCGCGCCAGGGCGTCGCAGCGTTCAAGGATGCTTTGTGCGGAAGGGGCGTGGTTCATGCGGGGATTCTAACCAAGCGGTATCGGCAGCGAAAGCGCTTTGTTTGACGCTCATGAACGAAGCCGCTAGTCTGAGCCCATGTCCAACAATATCACTGACAATATTGACCATGGCACGACGCTGCAAGAAATTAATGCTGCGGATGCGTCGCGTTTTGCCGTGCTGCTGGGCGGCATCTATGAGCATTCGCCGTGGGTGGCGGCTCGCGCGCATGCGAGGCGGCCCTTCGCCACGCCAGATGCCGTGCATGCCGCGATGACCGCGGTTGTGATGGCCGCGTCGCGCGCCGAACAACTGGCGCTGATACGGGCGCATCCGGAGCTGGCGGGGCGCGAGGCGATCGCGGGTGTGATGACCGTGGATTCCACCGGTGAGCAGGGACGCTTGGGCCTGACCGCACTACCGCCTGCTGAGTTTGCCCGCATCAGCGCGCTGAATCAGCAATACCAACGGAAGTTTGGGTTCCCGTGTATCGTGGCACTGAAATTGCATGCCACGCGGGAAACCGTGCTGGACGAAATGGAGCGGCGCATTAACAACGACATCGAAACCGAGATCGCCAACGCGCTCGCCCAAATCGGGCATATCACGCGCGGGCGGCTCGACAAACTGGTGAGGTAGCAAGGGAACATGGGGCGATTAACCACGCATGTGCTGGACACCGCGCAGGGCAAACCCGCGGCAGGCCTGCGCATCGAATTCTCCGTGCGCGAAGGCGCGCTTTGGACGTTGCTCAAAACGGTGCATACCAACGCCGATGGCCGCACCGATGCACCCTTGTTGGCCGATGGCGCGCTGGCGGCCGGCGAATATCAATTGCTGTTCCATGTGGGCGACTATTTTCGCGGCGCGGGCGTTGCGCTGCCGCAGCCTGCGTTTTTGGAGCGCGTGCCTTTGGTGTTCGGCATCGCCGATGCCAACGCGCATTACCATGTGCCGCTGTTGTGCAGCCCGTGGGCGTACTCCACCTATAGAGGATCGTAACTAATTGTTTTTACAGGATATTTTATGATAGCGAAAATGACGGTAACAACACTTGTAAGCGCTGCGCTGGTAGCGCCCATCTGTGCCTGGGCGCAAGCATGGCCGATCAAGCCCGTGCGCGTGATCGTCACTTTCGCGCCGGGCGGTTCGAGCGATGTAGTGGCGCGTTTGATCTCCGGGCCGTTGCAACAGAAACTGGGGCAGACCGTGGTGGTGGACAACAAGCCCGGCGGGGGCGGCACCATCGGCGCCGCCGAAGCGGCGCGTGCACCTGCTGACGGCTACACCTTCTTGCTGTCTAACAGCGCACCGATTTCGATTTCTCCATTTATGCTCGACAAGCCCACCTACGATCCGGTGAAAAGCTTTAATCACGTGTCGTACATCGGCTCGGTGGCCAATGTGTTTGTGTTGCACCCCTCGGTGCCCGCTAAAAGCGTGAAGGAACTGGTGGCGTGGATCAAATCCCAAAAGGAGCCGGTCAACTACGGCTCCGGCGGCATCGGCTCCATCGGTCATATCATCGGCGAGGTGTTCAAAAACGAACATAAGCTGTCGATGGAGCATATCGGCTACAAAGGCTCTGGCCCCATGCATACCGACTTGATCGGCGGGCGCTTGAAATTCGCCATCGACACGCTGCCGCAAAACGTGCCCTATATGCAAGACAACCGCCTGCGCGCGGTGGCGGTGACCTCGCCCAGGCGCGCGGGTATCTCGCCCGATGTGCCCACCGTGATCGAGGCCGGACAGCCCAAACTGGTGGCGGAAAACTTCCTGGGGTTATCCGCCCCCGCGGGGGTGGATGCGGGCATTGCCAACCGGCTGCACGCCGTGATGGCCGAGGTGCTGGCAGACCCGGTCGTCAACAAGAGGCTTGAAGACATCGGCGTTTATGGGCGCAAGATGTCGGTGGCCGAGTTTAATGGCTTCGTGGCAAAACAAGTTGCGGACTGGGCGCCGCTGGTGAAGGCCTCTGGTGCGAAGCTGAACTGATGCCCGGCGTTTCTATACATGGGGTCGATGTCTCGCGCGGCGTGGTGGCGGCGGGCATGCAGGTCGAGTTGTACGCGCTGACACCGGTGCGCAAACTCATCGCAGCGGGCGCGTTGGCCGCCAGCGGCGTGCTTGACCACAATGCGTTAAGCGCAAGCATGGCGCGCGGCGAATACGACGCGGTGTTTCAGGTGGCGGCGTGGTACCGGGCGCAAGGCGTGGCGCTGCCGCAAACGCCTTTTCTTGAAGTGGTGCAATACCGCTTCGGTATCGACAACCCCGAACAGCACTATCACCTGCCATTCAAATGCACGCCGTGGGGGTATTCCTGTTTTCGCGGTGGGGCGTGAGGGCGGATTCGCCGCTGATTTTGGCTGGCGTTCGCTGCTAGTCCGGTAGCCTTGATGAGATCGTCAATCACACTCATACACCGCGGACGCCAAGTGGCGTTGTCGAGTGCGCAAGCGCGCATGACCCTGCTCGACTGGCTGCGCATTGACAGGGGCGCTACCGGTACTAGGGAAGGTTGCGCCGAGGGGGATTGCGGCGCTTGTACTGTCGTGCTGCGGCGCGTAAAGCGTGGCGTGGTTGTGAACGAGCCCATGAATGCGTGCATTCTGCTTGCGGGCCAAGCGCACGGCGCGGAAGTGCTCACGGTGGAAGATATCGGTGACGTTGGAGGACAGAGCGCCGCGTTGCATCCGGTGCAGGAGGCGATGGTGCGCCATCATGGCTCACAGTGCGGGTTTTGCACGCCGGGCATCGTGATGAGTCTTTACGCCTTGTATCAGGAGGCTGCGCGCCCCGTGTCGCGCGCGGATGTGTGTGATCAGCTCGCGGGCAATTTGTGCCGCTGCACCGGGTACCGTCCGATCATCGATGCCGCGCTGGAGGCTTGCGCAGTCCCGCCTGTGGAACAAGCGGTCGCGAGCGCTGATTCACTCGGCGCAATCACAGATGAGCAGGATGTTTTTTGCGGTGACGAGGAAGCTTTTTTCGCCGCACCGCGCACCGAAGAAGCGCTGGCGACGTTGCTCGCGCGTTATCCGGATGCGTTGATTCTGGGCGGGGCCACGGACGCGGGCTTGTGGGTCACCAAGGGGCTGATGGCGCCGCGGCGGGTGATCTGGCTGGGACGGGTGCGCGACTTGGATCGTATTGAACGCAACGCCACAGAGCTGGCAATCGGCGCCACCGCCACCGTGGCGGATGCCGCGCGCGAACTGGCCACGCTGGCGCCGGATGTGGGGGAAATCGTTCGCCGCTTCGGCTCGGCGCAAGTGCGCGCATCGGCCACGGTCGGCGGCAATATCGCCAACGGCTCGCCGATAGGTGATCTTGCACCGTGTCTGATCGCGCTGGGTGCCATGATTGAACTGGCGCAAGGCGCCGCACTGCGTACCCTTGCGCTGGAAGACTTTTTCATCGCTTACAAAAAGCAGGATCGCCGCCCCGGCGAGTATGTGCGCCGCGTGCTTATTCCGCTGCCGGGTAACACACTCGATTTCCGCGCCTACAAGATTTCCAAGCGCATGGACGAAGACATTTCAGCCGTATTGGGCGCATTTGCCATCGAGCTCGATGGCCGGTGCATCGTCTCCGCGCGCATCGCGTTTGGCGGGATGGCGGGCACGCCGCTGCGCGCTCGGCAGACCGAGCAACAAATGCCGGGCATTGAACTGGATGATCGCAACAGTTGGCAAATCGCGCTCGATACGCTGGTCAGCGAGTTCGCTCCCCTGAGCGACCATCGTGCATCTGCTGCTTATCGCTGTCTGGTGGCGCGTAATCTGCTGGAGAAAGCGTTGATCGAGTTGGCCGGTGTGCCGCTCGCGCAGACGCGGATTCGGGCGTTCGTGGGGGCGACTCATGCCGCCAAGTGAAGTGCTAGATTTAAAGGATGACACTGCGGAGGCTTTGACGGTCGTTACGCACTCCTATCCGCAGGATTCCTCCCGCTTGCATGTCACCGGTGCGGCGGCCTACATTGACGATATCCTTGAACCGGCGGGCACGCTGCATGTGGCTTGCGGGCTCGCGCCCGTGGCGCGCGGCACGCTGCGTGCGCTAGATCTCACCAATGTGCGCGCTGCGCCGGAGGTGGTTGCGGTATTCACCGCAGTGGATGTGCCGGGACGCAACGACATTGCGCCGATGTATGCCGATGAGCCGGTGCTGGCCCAAGGCCGGGTGCTGTTTCACGGGCAGCCGCTATTCGCCGTGGTGGCGCGCACACGCGAGGCCGCGCGCCGCGCCGCGCGTCTGGGCGTGGCCGATATCGCGGCCGAGCCGCCCATACTCACCATCGACGATGCGCTCGCCGCAGGAACGCGTGTGTTGCCCGATTACGATTTTGGCCAAGGCGACGCGAATGCGGCATTGGCTGCCGCGCCGCGCACGCTGGCGGGGCGGCTGGCCATCGGCGGTCAGGAACATTTTTATCTCGAAGGTCAGGCTGCGCTTGCGGTGCCCGGTGAAGCCAACGCCATGACGGTCTATGCCTCGACGCAGGATCCCGCCGAGGTGCAACACATCGTCGCGCGCATTCTTGGCGTGGCCGAGGCGGCGGTGGTGGTGGAGACGCGCCGAATGGGCGGGGCCTTCGGTGGCAAGGAGACTCAGGCCAGTCAGTGGGCCGCTATAGCCGCTCTCGCCGCGCGCCTTACCAACCGGCCCTGCAAGTTGCGGCTGGATCGCGACGATGATTTTGCCGCCACCGGCAAGCGCCATGATTTCCGCGCCGATTGGCGCGTGGGCTTCGACGATAGTGGCCGGTTGCTTGGATACGACGTCACGCTCAATGCGCGTTGCGGCTGTTCGGCGGATTTATCGGGTGGCGTGACGGATCGCGCGATGTTTCATGCCACCAACGCTTACTTTGTGCCCGATGTCACCGTGCGCTCGCACCGCTTGAAGACCGACACGGTATCGAACACCGCCTTTCGTGGGTTCGGCGGGCCGCAGGGCATACTCGCCATCGAACGCGTGCTCGACGGCATCGCGCAAGCCACGGGCCGTGACGCGCTGGATGTGCGCAAGGCCAACCTCTACCGGCCTAACCATGATGTCACCCCTTACGGCATGCGCGTGGACGATGCCGCTGTGTTGCGCGAGATGGTGGATGACCTGGAAGCCTCCTGCGGCTATCGCCAGCGCCGTGCTGACGTGGCTGCGTTCAACGCCCAGGGCGGCACGTTGCGCCGCGGCCTTGCGCTGATGCCTGCGCAATTTGGCATCTCGTTTACGCTGGCGCATATGAATCAGGCAGGTGCGCTGATACATGTTTACAAGGACGGCTCGGTGCTGCTTAATCACGGCGGTACCGAGATGGGGCAAGGGTTGTTCGTCAAGGTCGCACAGGTAGTGGCGGAGGAGTTTGGCATCAGCCTCGACGCAGTGCGTCCCACCGCCACCTCGACTGCGGTGGTGCCCAATGCGTCACCCAGCGCAGCCTCGGCCAGCTCCGACATGAACGGCATGGCCGCGCGCAATGCCGCCGCCACTATCAAGGCGCGCATGACGGACATCGCGGCGGAACATTGGGGCGTTGCACCGCAAGCCATTTTTTACGCACAAGGCCGTGTGCATGCGGGCGAGCGCTCGATGTGCTTCGGTGAACTCGCCGCGCTGGCAAACAAGGCGCGAGTCTCGCTGTCGGCAACGGGTTTTTACAAGACGCCAGACATTACCTGGAACCGCCAGGCACGCACGGGCAAGCCGTTCTACTACTTCGCCTTTGGCGCCGCGTGCAGCGAAGTGTTGATCGACACGCTGACCGGCGAAATGCGCCTGACGCGGGTGGATATCTTGCAAGACGTGGGCCAGTCGCTCAACCCGGCAATCGACATCGGCCAGATCGAAGGGGGCTTTGTGCAGGGCATGGGCTGGCTCACCACCGAGGAGCTGGTGTTTGATGCGCAAGGCCGGCTTGCTACGCACGCGCCTTCGACTTACAAGATTCCGGTGGCCTCTGATGTGCCGGCGGATTTGCGGGTGCGGTTCACCAATCGCCCCAATCACAAGCCCACCATCTATCGCTCCAAGGGCGTGGGTGAGCCGCCGTTACTGTTGGCGATCAGTGTTTACTCGGCGATCCTCGATGCGCTGCACTCGCTTGCACCCGGCGCGCAGGTGCCGCTCGATGCGCCCGCTACGCCGGAACGTATACTGATGGCGGCACATGCGTTGCGCCAGGGTAGCCGGGATCGCGCGCTTACGGCATGTCCGGCGGCGGCAACTTCAACTCCATCTGCGGCCGATCCTTGATGGGTGTCGAGAACTGATACTCAATGTCCCACGGAAAGTGGATCCACTTGTTCTGCTTGAATTCCTTGACGAAGGTATCAACGATGGGGCGGCCCGCGGGTTTGGCGTAGAGCGTGGCAAAGTGCGCCTTGGGGATCATGCGGCGCACCAGTTGCGCGGTCTTGCCGGTGTCCACCAGATCATCGATCAAGAGCCAGCCTGCGCCGTCGCCTTCCACACCCTTGAGCACTTGCAGTTCGCCGATGACGTTCTCGGCGCCGCCCGCCGAGGCCGAGCCGTAACTCACCACGCACACGGTATCGATCAGGCGTACATCAAGCTCGCGCGCCACCAGCGCCGCCGGGATCAGTCCGCCGCGGGTGATGGCGATGATGCCCTTCCAGCGGTTAATCTCATGCAGCAGCATCGACAGATAACGCGCATCGCGATGCAGCTCCGGCCACGAGATGACGATATCGTCTTCGTACGGGTTGCGTATCACGCCCCGCCCTCCCTATAGCGTTTTTGTCTGTTTTATCTGTTCTGGCCGCGAAACGCCCAGCCGGTAAAGCGCTGCTCAATGAGCACCGTGGCCGCATACAGCACGATGCCGAGAAAGGCCAGTACCAGCAAGCCGGCGAACACGATCTGTACTTGAAAGCCCGCTTGTGCGTCGAGCATCAGTTTGCCGATGCCTTTGTTGGCGCCGACCGTCTCCGACACCACCGCGCCGACAAAGGCCAGCGTAATCGCCACCTTCAACGAGCCGAAGAAATACGGCATCGAGCGTGGGATGCCCACCTTGCGCATGATGTCGAGCTTGGAGGCGCCCAATGCACGTAGCACATCTTCCAGCTCCGGTTCCGTGGTGGCAAGTCCGGTAGCCACGTTGACCACGATGGGGAAAAACGAACTCAGAAACGCGGTGATCACGGCGGGCACTTCACCCAGCCCAAACCACAGGATCAGCACCGGCACCACCGCGACCTTGGGGATGGAGTTAAAGCCCACCAGCACGGGGTAGATGCCGGCGTAGATGGCGCGATGCCAGCCCACGGCAATGCCCAGCAGCAGACCAAATACCGTGGCGAGTAAAAAGCCCAACAGGGTAGTCCATAGCGTCACCCAGGAGTTCTCGATGATGGGTTTGCGGTATTTCCACAAGGCCTCGAAAATTTCCGTGGGCGCGGGCAGGATGGTGGGCGGTATCTTGAACAAGCGGCATGCGAGTTCCCACAGCAGGAACAAGGCGATGGTGAAGGCGAGCGGCGGCAATACGCGGCCCACGAAGATTTCACGGTTCATGTCAGTGCTTCCCACCAATCAACGAGCGCAGTTCATGCACGATATCCTGAAAAGGCGCGGTATAAGTGACATCGAGATCACGCGGGCGTGGCAGGTTGACCTCGCAGCGCTTCAAGATGCGGCCGGGCCGGTTGGACATTACGTACACCGTGTCGGCGAGAAACACCGCTTCACGCAGATCATGCGTGACCAGCATCACCGTTACATTGCGCTCGGCCTGGATGTCGCGCAGCGCGCACCACAGCTCCTCGCGCGTGAAGGC
>SYEN01000415.1 GCA_005800795.1 Burkholderiales bacterium
AAAAAGAATTCCGGCTTCTTGCCCGAAGAGCGAGATTGGCTGACGAAGGTCTTTGACGAGCTGAATTGGGTGGACGTGTTTCGCCGGGTCGATGAGCGGCCCGAGCAATACACCTGGTGGTCAAACCGCGGGCAGGCCTACGCCAAAAACGTGGGGTGGCGCATCGATTATCACATTGCCACGCCAGCCCTCGCGGCCACTGCCAAAAAAGCCGCCATCTACAAAGACGAAAAGTTCTCCGATCACGCACCCTTGACCATTGATTACGATTTCAAGTTGTAACACGCGACGCGTTTTGTTTAACAGCGCCGTTCATCAGCAACCCATTGGCAACTCGTTGGCAACTCACGAGGAGCTCACGCCGCGCCGAAATGATAAATCGCCAGCGCCCCGCGTAAATTGGGCAGCGTGCCAATTGCGACTCCATCAGTGAGCACTTTGCGCTCCAATATGCGTATGCCGCGCTCGCCGCAGAACCGCTCAAAATCGTCCAGCGTGCAAAGGTGAATGTTGGGCGTGTCGAACCATTGATACGGCAGATTTTCGGATAGCGGCATGCGCCCGGCCAATACGTGCAGGCGATTGCACCAATAGCCAAAGTTCGGGAACGTCACGATACCTTCGTGCCCGACACGCAGCATTTCCCGGATAATGCGTTCACCGTTGCGCATAGCCTGCAGCGTCTGCGACAGAATGACACAGTCGAATGACTGGTCGTCGAATTCGCGCAGCCCTCGCTCCAGATTGCGCTGCACGACATTGACGCCGTTCTGCACGCACGCCAGGACATTGGCGTCGTCGATTTCAACACCGTAACCGGAAATCTCCCGTTCGCGCTTCAGATATTTGAACAGCGTGCCATCGCCACAGCCCAGGTCCAGCACATGCGCACCTGGTTTGACCCACTGGGCAATGGCGGCGAAATCGGCGCGATCGATGCTGATGCCGTTCATGCCGGCTCTCCGGCGATACGGTCGAAATAGGCCGCCACCAGCTTGTGGTAGCGCGCATCGTCGAGCAAAAACGCGTCGTGGCCGTGCGGTGCATCGATTTCGGCGTAGGTAACATCCCGTTTGTTCTTGAGCAGCGCGTGAACGATTTCGCGCGAACGCTCCGGCGAAAACCGCCAGTCCGTGGTGAACGACACCACCAGAAACCCGGCTGTCGCCGGCGCCAGCGCACGCGCGAGATCGCCGCCATGTTCCAATGCCGGATCAAAATAATCCAGCGCCTTGGTTATGCGCAGATACGTGTTCGCGTCGAAGTAGCCGGAAAACTTGTCGGCCTGATAGCGCAAATACGATTCGATTTCGAATTCGGTATCAAAGCCGTAATTCACCTTGCCGTGTTTTAGCGTGCGGCCGAACTTGCTGGCCATTTCGTCATCGGACAAATACGTGATATGTCCGACCATGCGCGCCACCCGCAATCCCCGGCGCGGGGTGATGCTGGATGCGTAGTAATTGCCGCCATGAAAATCCGGATCGGTCAAAATCGCCTGCCGTGCCACTTCATTAAACGCGATATTCTGCGCCGAAAGATTTGGCGCACAGGCGATCACCAGCGCGTGCCGCGCGCGTTGCGGATAGGCAATACTCCATTGCAGGCATTGCATGGCGCCAAGGCTGCCCCCCATTACTGCCGCGAACTGCTGGATACCCAGCTGATCTGCGAGCCGCGCCTGCGCGTTAACCCAATCCTCGACCGTCACTAGCGGAAAGTCCGCGCCCCAGGGACGGCCCGTGTCCGGGTTGATCGACAACGGCCCGGTCGAACCAAAACACCCACCAAGGTTGTTCACCCCCACCACAAAAAAGCGGTTGGTATCCAACGGCTTGCCCGGACCGATCATGTTGTCCCACCAGCCGGTGTTCATGGAGTCGTCCGCATAAACCCCCGCGACATGGTGTGACGCATTCAGCGCATGACACACCAGCACCGCGTTCGAACGCGCAGCGTTCAGCGTGCCGTAGGTTTCATACGCCAATTCGTAGTGAGCAATGCTGCGTCCGCATTTCAACGGTAGCGGCTCGTGAAACGCCGCGCGCTGCGGCACAACCACGCCGACGCTGGAACCTGACTTTAAATCGCTGGCATTCATGAAAAAACCCGGTGAAATTCGCGCGCCGTATCGAACTTCCAGACTCTGCGCGCAATCACCGGGTTTGAGTTTTGCGGCCTGCCCAAGCCTGCGGGCGCCGCCATCTCTTTAGCCGGATTTATTGCGCGCCCGCAATCTGATTTCAAATCGGCGCGTCAAAACAAGGACTTACATTACACCGCCGGCTAGGGATTGTCAATTTCGCCGGGGTGCGCCGCGCCATAGTCGAGCAGATGCTGGCGCAAAAAGGCCCGCACCGGCGCTTCCAGTTCGGTGGCGCGCAGATCAAATTCCTCCAGCACCGTGGTCAGCGGCACCAAACCATCGGGAACCATGATCGGCGTGCGATTCTTCACCGGCGACGCCTCGCCACCATCGACCCGGTGATGCGTGTAGCCGTTCGCGGCACGCCAGCTCAGCACGCGCTCATAGTTGGGCAGGTCGTAGCACACCTGAAAACCGACCATGCTGCTGTCGGCCGCCTGCCAGGTAAAAATATCGAAGTAGTCATCGCGAAACCAGCGCCGTCTCAGGTTGGGGTCGGGTTGATTCACGCGGGTGATTTCGTGCAGCATGGCCGGGGCGTCAATGGATCGGGCTGTTCATTCTGGCGAGCAGCATTTTCAGCCGCACCGGGTCGCTCGCGCGCAGCATCGTACGCGCGGCAGTCTGAAGTGCGGTCGCATCGGCATGCAACACCTGCTGTTTGACATCCGGCACATGCGCCGCATGCATCGAAAAATTACGCAGCCCCAAGCCCAACAGCAGCCGCGTCAGCGTGACGTCGCCCGCCATTTCGCCACACATGGTTACCGGCACGCCAGCCTTGTTGGCGCGCTTGATAATACCCGACACCAGCGAGAGGATCGCTGGGTGCAGCGGATCGTACAGATAGGCCACGCTTTCGTCCGCGCGGTCGATGGCGAGCGTGTACTGAATCAGGTCATTGGTGCCGATGGAAAGAAAATCCAGTTTGCGCAAAAACACGTCCAGCGCCAATGCCGCCGCGGGCACTTCGATCATGCTGCCGATACGAACGTTACGGTTGTAGGGAATCTGCTCGTCGTCGAGGCTCGCCTTGGCACGCGCTATCAACTGCAGGGTTTGATCGATTTCGCTGGAACTGGCCAGCATCGGAATCAGAATACTCACGTTGCCGTAATGCGAGGCGCGCAGCAGTGCACGCAACTGGCTCAGAAAACGCTGCGGTTCAGTGAGGCATAGCCGTATCGCGCGCAGACCCAGCGCCGGATTGGCGCCCACCGTGAAGCCGTCCTCGGTTTGCTTGTCTGCGCCCAGATCATACGTACGGATGGTGACCGGGAGTCCGTTCATCGCCTGCGCCACGCTGCGATAAGCCTCGAACTGCTCGTCCTCGTCCGGCAAATCGCTGCGGTTCAAAAATAGAAACTCGCTGCGAAAAAGCCCGATGCCAGTGGCGCCGTTGGCCAGCGCCTGGGCCACGTCTTCCGGCAATTCAATGTTGGCGTGCAGTTCCACAGCTACACCGTCATGGGTGACTGCGGGCGTGTCGCGCAGGCCAGCCAGCTTGCTGCGCTCCGCGCCAAACGCCAGTTTGCGCCGCTGGTATTCGGCGAGGACGCGTTCATCGGGGTCGACGATCAGTACGCCGCAGCTGCCGTCGACGATAATCAACTCGCCCTCTCGCACCAGCTCCCGCGCCCTGTGCAGCGCCACAATGGACGGGATATTCAGACTGCGGGCGACCACCGCCGTGTGCGAAGTGACACCGCCCATGTCGGTAATAAAACTCGCGAAATTGTGGCGCTTGAACTGCACCACGTCAGCCGGCGACAGGTCATGCGCCACCAGAATCCGCTCGTGTTCAGCATCGGTGGCCGGCGGCGGCACGTAACCGGGCTGGCCTGACAGCGCTTTCAATATCCGCTCGACCACCTGCACCACGTCGTTGCGCCGCTCGCGCAGGTAGTTGTCTTCGATGGCGTCAAATTGCGCGAGCAGCGTGTCGCTCTGCACCTTGATGGCCCATTCGGCGTTGCACTGTTCGGTTTCGATGATGCGGCGTGGCTCAGACGACAGCGTGGCATCGTCCAGAATCATGCGGTGCAAATCGACAAAAGCGGAAAACTCTGCCGGCGCGCCTGCAGGGATTTCGCCACGCAAGGTTTCAAATTCGGCACGTACGGTCTGGATCGCCGCATCAAAACGCAATGATTCGGCGGCAATCTGATGCGGCGGAATCACAAAGTGATCGACTTCCAGCGTGGCGTGCGACACCAGATGTGCGTGGCCAATGGCAATGCCACCGGAAACACCGATGCCGTGCAGGGTGAAACTCATGCGTGCGTGAAGTGCGATGTGTGAGGCGTGGGGCGCATAGCGGCAAGATTACCACGCCTTGCCGCTCACGCTTCACGCCTCACGGCGTCATTCGCCTTCGCCGAATTTATCCGCGATCAGCGCGACAATGGCGTGCATGGCGGGGGTTTCGTCGCCGCCGTTGGTTTCGATGGTAATGCGCGTACCCTTGGCGGCCGCCAGCATCATCACCCCCATGATACTTTTGGCGTTGACGCGGCGTGCCCCGCGGCTAACCCAAACTTCAGAGGCAAATTGTCCTGCGAGTTGCGTCAGCTTCGCCGATGCCCTTGCGTGCAGGCCCAAGCGGTTGACGATTTCAACTTCCTGCTGCTGCATGGGCGGGCATGGCGTGGAGGGTAAATGCGGGCACCCGCAGCACGCCCTCACAGCCGCCGCTGATGGCCTTGGTAGTCATCACATCCAGCGTTTTTTCGCGGTAGGTGAGCGCACGGATCAGCATCGGCAGGCTCACGCCAGCGACAGCCTCGATCCTGCCGGGCACGATCAACTTCGCGGCCACGTTGGACGGCGTACCGCCGTACATGTCGGTAAGCACCAGCACGCCGCTGCCGGAATCTAGTTCTTTTATCAGAGACTGCGCCTGCGGCAGCAGCAGTAGCGGATCGTCCTGCGCCGTAACGCCAAGTTGGCGCACGCGAGGCAGGCGCTTGTTGAGCACGTGTATGGACGTGCGAATCAGGCTTTCGCCCAGGGTGCCGTGCGTGAGCAGCAGGATGCCTATCATTGATGTGTTGCAGCAATATGTAGAAACGGAACGAATTCTACGCTATTGCAACGCAACATAGAATGCAGGAATCCCCTTAAAATCAGAGTTTTAGAACTTTTTACAATTGGCTGTCACACTCAGAAAACTACTTAACTAATTGTTTTTGTTGATTATTTTATTTCTGACGCCACTGCATCCATAAACAACCCCGCCACATTGCACTGCGTCTGATTCATGATTTCCTGAAAGCAGGTCGGGC
The DNA here is from genome assembly GCA_005800795.1 of Burkholderiales bacterium. Taxonomy (GTDB): domain Bacteria; phylum Pseudomonadota; class Gammaproteobacteria; order Burkholderiales; family SG8-41; genus UBA5216. Next base: position 5,431 of record SYEN01000415.1, read on the forward strand.
TGGTGACGTTGATTTCGGTGAGACAAGCGCCGATCACGTCCAGCCCCACCAGCAGCAGCCCTTGCGCATGCAGCAGCGGCGCAAGCGTTTCGGCGATTTCGCGGTCACGCGCGGTGAGTTCGCGCGCGACACCCGTGCCGCCCGCCGCCAGATTGCCGCGCGTCTCGCCCGCCTTGGGAATACGCGCCAGACAATAGGGCACCGGTTTGCCGCCGATCAACAGCACGCGTTTGTCACCATCGACGATCTCCGGCAGATAGCGTTGCGCCATGATGGTGCGCGTGCCGAGTTGCGTGAGCGTTTCGATAATCACACTCAAGTTCGGGTCATCCTTGCGCACTTTGAATATCGACGTACCGCCCATGCCGTCGAGCGGTTTAAAAATCACATCGCCGTGTTCCGCCACAAAATCGCGCAGCACTTTTTCCAGCCGCGTGACGATGGTTGGCGCCGTGAATTGCGCGTAACGCGCGATCGCCAGTTTTTCGTTGTGATCGCGGATGGCGCGCGGCCGGTTGAACACTTTCGCGCCCTGGGCTTCGGCTGCCTCCAGCAAATAGGTGCTGTAAACGTACTCCATGTCAAACGGCGGATCCTTGCGCATGATCACCGCGTCGAATTGGGCGAGGTCAGTTTCGGTGGCAGCCTCACTGCGATACCAATGATCCTTGTCACCGGTGAGGTGCAGCTGCGCCGCGTAACCCGCCACGCGATGCTTGCGCCAGAAAATATCTTCCTGCTGCAGTGTGTATAGCTCGCAGCCGCGCGCGGCGGCCTCGCGCATCATGGCGAACGAGGTGTCCTTGTAAATCTTGAATTCGTCGAGCGGATCGACGATGAACGCGAGTTTCATGTGATCCTCTGGTTACGCCGCCGCTGGATCAACCAGCGATTCTGTACGCTCCAATTCAATCGATGCGGCCAGCAGCGCCAGGCGCGCGATCACACCATAGGCATAAAAGCGGTTCGGCGCGCAGCCGGGGTCATCCGGGTCGGGCGACGAGCAGGGCTCGGCGAACGCCAGCGGCTCGAACTGCATGCCCGGGGCGTTGAGATTTTGATCCTTGCCGCGTTGCGTGTTCAGGCGATAGAACCCACCCACCACGAAACGGTCGATCATGTAAACCACCGGCTCAGCCACCGCGTCGCGCACCGTCTCGAAGGTATGCACGCCTTCCTGCACCAGCACCTCGTGCACTTCCATGCCTTCTTTCACCACCGCCATTTTATTGCGCTGCTTGCGATTGAGGCCGCGCACCTCAGCGGCATCCTTCACCGTCATGATGCCCATGCCATACGTGCCCGCATCGGCCTTGACGATCACGAACGGTTCGTCCTTGATGCCGTATTCCTTGTATTTGGCGCGGATGTCGTCGAGAATTTCCGCCACGTAACCGGCGAGGCACTCCTCGCCCTGATGCGTCTGGAAATTGATCTTGCCGCATGTTTCAAAGAACGGGTTGATCAGCCAAGGATCGATGCCCATCATGTGCGCAAAATCATTGGCGACATCGTTGTACGCCGCGAAATGGTTCGACTTGCGGCGCACTGCCCAGCCCGCGTGCAGCGGCGGAAACAGCGGCTGCTCAACGTTACGCAGAATTTGCGGAATGCCTGCCGACAAATCGTTATTCAGCAGCACCACGCAAGGGTCGAAACCCGCCACGCCGAGCCGGTTGCCATTGCGCTTTAACGGCTCCAGCGTGAGCTTTTTGCCGTCGGGCAAATCGACGTCCATCGGGCTATCCAGCCCCGGCAGCAGACTGCCGATGCGCACGTTCATCCCGGCGTGCCGCAGAATGCGCGCCAGCGTGGCGACGTTTTGCAGATAAAACTGATTCCGCGTGTGGTTCTCGGGGATCAGCAGTGCATCGCGCGCATCAGGGCAGATTTTCTCTACCGCTGTTTGCGCCGCCTGCACACACAGCGCGTGGAAATCCGGATTCAGGTTGTTGAAGCCGCCCGGATACAGATTGGTA
>SYEN01000416.1 GCA_005800795.1 Burkholderiales bacterium
CTACGCGCCGATCAGCACCGCGTATCGCGGTTACACCGTGCACGAAAATGCCCCGCCCTCACAGGGTTTTCTGTTGCTGGAACAACTCAACATCATAGCAGGATTTGATCTGAAGTCGTTAAACGCAATGAGCGCAGAGCGGGTGCACCTGCTCACGGAAGCAAAAAAACTCGCCTTCGCCGACCGCAATCGTTACGCGGGCGATCCGGCGTTTGTGAAATGGCCACTGGAAACCTTGATGTCCAAGGCACACGCCGCCAAACGCCGCGCGGAAATCGATCCGAAGCAGGCGCGCTGGCCTGCCGGCGCTGTGGTGCCAGAACACGATGGCGACACCAGCTATTTTGCCGTGGCTGACGGCAACGGCAATGCATTGTCATTCATCCACAGCCTGTCGAATTCCTTCGGCTCGTGTTTTGTCGCGGGCGACACCGGCATCACGTTGAACAACCGCGCCGGGCGCGGCTTCAGCCTCGACCCGGATCACCCGAACATGATCGCACCGGGACGGCGCACCATGCACACGCTCAATGCCTTCATGCTGTGCAAGGACGGTGCGCCATGGCTGGTTGGTGGCACGCCCGGCGGCGATCAGCAAACGCAGGTGAATACGCAAGTCATCAGCAACCTTGTCGATCACGGCATGTCGCTGCAAGATGCGATCGACGCGCCGCGCTGGTACAGCTTCCCCGGTACCGATCCGGGCAGCCTCGGCAAGACGCCGCAACTACGCGCGGAAAGCCGCATGCCACAAGCCACGCGCGACGCGCTCAACGCGATGGGTCACAACGTCGAAACGTTGGGCCCGTGGTCGGGCGGCGGGGCAGTGCAGTTGATACAACTCGATCACGGCAACGGCGTGCTTCGCGGCGCCACGGATCCGCGTCCGGGTGGATTGGCGCTCGGCTTTTGATGCCGGGATTTGCGTGGGGCTGGTAACTTGCGCCCGGTGGATAATCGTGCGTGACGTGTCTCACCGAAACCGCTAGACTCGGCGCGTTCCCTCCAATTTAATCAGTCTCACGCGCCGTGCTAAGCGTGCGCGCAATAGGACTGCACACACTGAATGAACCTTAACCTCTGGCTGATGGCCGCTGCGCAAGGCCTGTTTCTCACCAATAACGTGTTGTTCGTCGCGGTCAACGGGCTGGTGGGCTTTTCGCTCGCGCCGTATAGCTGGATGGCAACGTTGCCGATTTTGGGTTACGTAGTCGGCGGTGCGATTTCCACCGGGCCGGTGGCGGCATCGCAGGCGCGCTGGGGGCGCAAGGTGTCGTTTCAGATCGGGCTGGCGGTGGCATTTTTCTCGACGCTGCTGGCGGCCTACGCGGTGGTCGACAAGAATTTCTGGCTGCTGGTGGCGGCCACGGTGATTTCGGGCTACTACAGCGCGAACGGCCAGTTGTACCGTTTTGCAGCGGCCGAACTCGCCAAGCCCGAGTACCGCGAGCGCGCGGTGTCGCTGGTGCTGGCTGGCGGCATTATCGGTGGCGTCGCCGGCCCCAATCTGGCGAAGTGGACGCAGCACCTGTGGACCACGCCGTTCGCCGCCGCCTATGTCGCGCTGGCAGGCGTGGCGCTGATTGCGATGGTGGTGATCTCGCTGGTGAAATTTCCGCCCATGCCCGCCAAGAAAGCCGGTGCCAGCGGAGGCCGCCCGTTGTCGGAAATCATGCGCCAGCCGGTGTTCATCGTCAGCACGGCGGCCGCGGCGCTGGGTTACGGCGTGATGAACATTACCATGTCGGCTTCGCCGATTGCCATGCAGCTCTGCGGCCACCCCTTCGCGGCCGCGGCGCTGGTGCTGGAATGGCACGTTATTGGCATGTTCGCCCCCGGATTTTTCACCGGGCATTTAATCAAGCGTTACGGCGCCGTCACCATCCTGGCCGTGGGCGTGGCGCTCAACCTGATTTGCATCGCGGTCGCTTTGTCGGGCGTGGACGTGATGCATTTTCTGATTTCGATGTTCCTCGTCGGCGTGGGCTGGAATTTCCTGTTCACGGCGGGCACCGCGCTGTCGCTCGATGCCTACCGCCCGGAGGAAAAAGACAAGGCACAGGGCGCGATCAACTTTTGCGTGTTCGCAGTGATGATGCTGACGTCGTTTTCGTCCGGCGCGCTGGTTACCACCGGCGGTTGGACACTGCTCAACTACATTTCGCTGATTCCCATCGGCATCACGGGCATCGCCATCCTGTGGTATGTGATGCAGGGGCGGTCGCCGAAAGCCGTATAACGCAAGAACCTATTTTGCTTTGACGCCCGTATTCGCAATCGCATTTCCCCAACTTTTATTTTCGCCTAGCCCTAAAATGATTTAACGAAAAGAAATTATTGCAGATGGAGTTGATTCGTCGTTGGGCCCATTGATTGTTCAACACTCTTTTGAAGTCGCACCTATAAGCCTGTTGCGCTAAGACAGTTGCGCAATCGTTAGCGTTTGAGCAAATCGCTCAATGGGAGAAGTTCAAGGCGAAATGCTGCTGCGTTTTTCTTGGTTCTTACGAAATCCGCGATCACGTGGCTCATTTCTAAAACGCCACCAAAACTTCCCAAGATGAACTTGTCGGGATCCAGTTCAACGTGCCCCACAATCTCAAAAGGTTTTCCGCTACGGATTAACATACGGTGCTCCGGTTGTATGACGTGGGGGCCATATGCAAAACCTCCTCCCCAATTGGGTATCCGCCGCCCGTAAAAATTACCAGCTAGAAAAGATTCAACATTGACGTTTGTGGATTCTTCCATCACTAGGATCGCGTATTCACACTGGCCTCGGTACTCAAGGATTTTGCACACTACGCCGCAATGCACTTGACCATCAGCCTGCAGCGAAAGGCAATCGCCAATCTCGAAAAGCTTGGCTGCAACCTTGGCGTACTTTTTCCGGGGACGAGGCGATTTTCTGGGAATAGAAATCTGTTTCAAGAGCCGGCCAAGGATTGCTTTTCGCGCTTTTGCGTCAGCAGGGCCAGCGGCGGTGTCCCAAAGCGCATGACTCGTCCCACTTCGCACCAAGTCACCGAGTAGAGCACTCAATTGCGGGTCCAAGTGCCCGATCTCCCAAAATGCCTTGGCAGATGTGGCCAGATAAATCTCCCTGTCCATATCATTCATGGGTTCAGTTTCATAGTTAGACGCCAGCCGTGTGCGTATCTCCGGGACTTCGACGCCCGCATCGTAAAGGTCCAGTATCTCGTTGTAGACGTCATGCCCGAGATCACTTTCTACGATTCCAGGGCCATCGATAGACATGGAACTTTTCTCCAGTACGCTAAGTTGATTCGATCCGGGCCGCGAGCGGCAATAACAACCGGCTTCCGTGAATAACCGCAATTATCAGGATTCGTTCGCTTTCAATGCGATAGATAACGCGATAGCTGTAAACGAACCGCTCGCGAATGGCGGGATTGCCAACTTCGGGTACCGCTCTACCCAATTCAGGGAATTCGGGAACGGATTCAGCCGTTGCGACGATTCTGGAAACCACGGCCTAGGCGTACCATGGAGAGTCGCGCTCAATGTAACTTGCGATGGACTCAATATCCTCGAGGGCTTCTGGCGACCAGTCTTAACTGGCAAGCCATTTTTCGAGGCGAGCTTTGGCGTTCGCATGTGTAATTGCGCCTTCGGCATTGGCCCGCTCAATGCCACGCTTAACCTATTCGAGTACATAAAGGTGATACTGAATGTCCTCGTATCCGCTGTCGTCTGGCAGGGAATCCAGCATCGATACGACTTCGGATTTTGGGGTGGGCATTGCCTCTCCTTAACAATGGCAAAATTACTCTAGCACGGGGGCGCACAGAGTCTGTCGTGCAAACGTGATCAAGCAGCCTTCGCAGCCATTCCATTTGTAGGTTACCGCGGTTACGTTTACGATAGCGCCCTTGGAAACTCGACGCGTGCGTACCGCGCCACACCGATGCATGCCGTGTTTGCTAAAATTCATTATAAAACAAATAGTTATATCTAAACGCCGCATCATTCCACGGAGAAATCATGGCACAAGCAATCGGCGCGGGCACTAACCCGTCGCAAACCCTGTCCCTCAATTTCAAGCTGATTTCGCATCACACGCTGGATGGTTTCGGTGGTGTGGGCGAAGGCATGGGTATGCAAAAAACCAAGGATGGCCGCCGCATCATGTGGCTGGGCCACGAAGGCCCGCCGAAGAATTTCACGGCAGTGGATGTGACCGACCCGAAGAACCCGAAGGTGATTTTGCAAACCGAGTTGCCGCATCACAAAATGCGTTCCAACTCGCTGGAAGTGTGCGGCGACATGCTCTATGTGGCTCACCAGATTCGTGGCATTGCGGCGGGTGGCACCCCCGCGGGCGTGGATATCTGGGACATCAGCACGCCGGAAAATCCCAAGAAAGTTTCGCACTTCGACGCCTCCGGCCCGCATTCACTGGGCGTGCACTGCGTGTGGTGCGTGGACAACGAATACATGCACATCTCGTCGGGCGCGGCCGACTTCACACCGCGCGTGCCGGACAAGGATTATCAGTTCTACCGCATTATCAACGTTAAAAATCCGTCGAAGCCGGTGGAAGAAGGTCGCTGGTGGTTCCCCGGCCAGAGCGTCACCGACAAAGAGCCGCCGATGAAGCGCCACCCCAAATTTGATTCCGGCTTCCGTCCGCACAACACGCAGTGGTACCCGGAGCGCCCGGCCCGCGCGTATCTCGGCTACCTCGACGGCGGCATCGTTATTCTCGACATCAGTGATAAATCGAAGCCGAAGCTGGTGTCGAACTACAACTACTCGCCGCCGATGAACGGCTTCACGCACACCGCGATGCCGCTGTTCTCGAAGGATGTCATGATTGTCACCGACGAGTGCACCTACGACGACGGTCAGGATTGGCCCAAGCTCACCTGGGTGGTCAACATGGCCGATGAGAAAAACCTCGTTCCGATTTCCACCTTCCCGCTGCCACCGGCAGAAGTATTCACCAAGCGCGGTGGGCGCTTTGGTTCGCACAACCTCTACGAAAACTATCCGCTGGATGTGGCGTGGCGCTCGGACGACCTGATACTTGCCACCTTCTTCAATGGCGGGCTGCGCGTATACGATATGGCCAATCCGTTCCAGCCTCAGGAAGTCGCCTACTTCGTGCCCGGCGCGCCGCCGCTGTCACCGAAAGGTTCGGTGCAGATCAACGATGTTTATGTCGACGAAAACCGGTTGGTGTACACCGTCGACCGTTTCACCGGCGGCATGTACATTCTGGAAATGAACGTCTAGCCTGCTGCGGGTAAATATCGCCCATCCGTCCCGCTCTCGCACATCACGTGCGCAGGCGGCACGGACGGATGCGCCACCCTGTTTGGGGCGCCATCGTCACTCCCAGCCTGCGGGTCTGTCGAACAGCAGCGCCTGTGTAGAGCCGCGCGCGAAATGGTGTAGCTCAGTTGCGCGTCTTGCCCGGATACAACGCTTCGATCTCTTTTGCTTCCGGCCGCAGGTTGTAATCCTGCGCCAGTTCACCGTTGCCGCAAGGGCTTTTTACCGTGATGAAAGTTGCCGGGCCGTTGACCGGACGCGAGCGGTGACGCGTGTTGCGCGGAATGTGTATCAGCGTGCCTGGGCCGACCACGCGGTCTTCGTCGCCCAGTACAAAGTGCATTTGCCCGGCGAGGATCACGCTGAACTGTTCTTCGTTCGGGTGTTCGTGCAACGGCGGGCCTTCGCCTTCGGGTTTGGTGACGATGCCGAATTTCATGAATTCGCCAGGCACCGCGCCCGACTCCACCTTGTTATTGACCGCAGACTTCTTCTTTTCCAGTTCATCCAGCTTGTAAAACGGCATGGCGTTCTCCTGTGAGTAGAGTTATTGTGGATGGCAGTTGCGGCTTTAGCGGCTGGGAAACGACGAAGGATTGGTGACATTGAACAACTCGCCGCCGTAATCGGCTTCCAGAGGCAGACGCATCACGCGCATGCCGTCGCCCGCGCGTTCCTGTACCGGCACCACGGTGACCACGCGGCTTGCGCGTGCAGCTGCCAGCGCGGGCGCCGCTTGCGCGTGGCGGGCGAGTTTTTTCAGATTCATTTCCGTCGGGAACACCAGTTTGTAGGTACCGGCGCGCGTGTCGGCAATCGCGCGTTCGGGTGCGATCCAGATCGAATCCACCGCTTCGTGCCCATCGTGCAGCGCGATCTGATCGGACGGCGCGGCGGCGAGAAAGAAATGCGTGTCAAAGCGCTTGGGCACATGCACCGGCGTGATCCAGTGGGCAAAATGTACCATCGCCTCAGGCGCGAGCGCTAGGTTTTCCGCCGCGAGTAGCGCGCCGAAGGTGCGCTCGCCACGTTTCATCGCCGGGCGGTGCGCGGCCTCAATGTCGCGCAGCCGTGCGGCACTGACCAGCGCCGATTCGCCGCGCGCGCGCGCCAGCAACACGCCGCATTCTTCAAAGGTTTCGCGGATTGCCGCCACGCGCAGCGCAGCCGCTTCGGCGTTCACACCGTGTTGCGGCGCGAACACGCCGGCATCGGCAGCAAGATCGTGATCTTCCGGATCCACGCGCCCGCCGGGAAACACCAGCGCGCCACTGGCAAAATCGCTGCTCTGATGACGCACGATCATGAACACTTCCATGCCGTCAGCGCTATCTCGTAGCAGTAAAACGGTGGCCGCGAGGCGCGGTTGGGCTATCGATGGGTTTTCCATGGCAGGGTCAAGTTCTAAGGTTTGGAATAGCCCACCGAGTATAGCGTGAGCGCTCGCCGTAACTTTGTGCGCCACCCCGCTACGCTGCGCTTGAAAACAGCGCACCTTCGCTGTTACCGTGTGCACGCAAGCACGACGCACCACGGTCGATTCTGTTTGGGCTGTTTAAAAACGTTGAAAAATAATGAATAAAAACAAATACTTACAATACATCGCTATTTTTGTTTCATTGGTTTTTGCGCCTGCCGGCGTGCACGCGCAAGTTGACGCCTACCCTGCCAAGCCCATACGCCTTGTCGTGGCCTTTGCGCCGGGCGGCAGCCTCGATCTGATTTCACGCATGATTTCGCCCAAGATGAGCGAGTATCTCGGTCAGCAGATCATTATCGACAACCGCCCCGGTGCGTCGGGCAATATCGGCAGTGAACTGGTGGCGCGTGCCGTACCCGACGGGTACACGCTGCTGAACGTCACGCTGCCGTTCGTGGTCAATCCGCATTTGGTGGCGCGCGCGCCGTATCACCCGTCGAACGACTTTGCTGCGATCGGCATGATCTGCAATTCACCGTCGCTGGTGACGGTGCATCCGTCGATGCCGGTACACAACGTCAACGAGCTGCTGGCGCTGGCCAGGGCACGGCCAGGACAGATCAACTACGCTTCCGCAGGCATCGGCACCAATCCGCACATCGCCGGCGAACTGTTTAATCACATGGGCAAGATCAAACTCGTCGCCGTGCATTTCAAGGGTGGCGGGCCGGGCCTGATCGCCGCGATGAGTGGCGAAGTCAGCGCTGCATTCACCAACATTGCCGAGACTTCCACCTTCGTTCGTGCGAAACGCCTGCGCGCCATCGCCGTTACCAGTTCGCGGCGTTCGTCGGCGTTTCCTGAACTGGTCACGGTGGCCGAAAGCGGCTTGCCCGGCTATGAATTCGTCACCTGGTTCGGCCCGCTCGCGCCGGCAAAAACTCCCCCGCGCGTGGTCTCCCTGCTCAACGACAATCTGCGCAAAACACTGACCACGCCGGAAGTCGCCAAAAACTTCGCGGAACGCGGGCTGCATATCACCACCAGTACACCCGAAGAATTTGCCGCACACGTACGTAAGGAATCCGAGCGTTGGGCGAGTGTGGTGCGCGAACGGGGGATGCGGGCGGAGTAGGCATGCGGGGCATGCGCGCCAAACAACCTAACGCAGTGTGAGCCGGGACGGTGTAAGCAGCGGTTCTGGTTGTGCAGGATCAAGGCAAAATCTACAATGCGCGCGCGTTCTTGCGTCCGCCAACATCAAAGTACCGTGAAAATGCCAGACATGCGATGAGCCGGTAGGGATAATAAAAATGTCAATAAAAACAATTAGTTATAGAGATTTTCTGCTGACTGCCGCCTTGCTTGCGGCAACCCCCTCACTGGCGCAAAACTACCCGGCGCGCAGCATCCGGCTGGTGGTGCCTTCCGCGCCCGGCGGCGGCACAGACATTCTGGCGCGCGTGCTCGCCAACAAGCTGACGGAGTATCTGGGTCAGCAGGTGGTGGTGGATAATCGCGCAGGCGCGGGCACCACCATCGGCATCGATCATGTGGCGAAAAGCACGCCGGACGGTTACACGCTGCTGGCGTGTCCTTCGACGCTGGCGCTTAACTTGTGGATGTACTCGAAGCTGCCGTATGACGCGATACGCGATCTGGCGCCGCTGACGCAAATCGCTGTCGTGCCCAACGCGCTGGTGGTGCATCCTTCTGTACCCGCGCGCAGTGTGACGGATTTGATCACCCTCGCCAAAAAGCAGCCGGGCGAAATCAACGTCGGTTCAGCGGGCATCGGCACCAGTCCACATCTGTCGCTGGAGCTTTTCAAGCATCTCGCCAAGGTGAATGTGGTTCATGTGCCGTACAAAGGCTCTGGCGCCGCGGTCATCGCGCATTTGTCGGGGGAAATTTCTGCGCAGATTCCGTCGCTGCCCACGGCGATGAGCTACATCCGCGCGAACCGCCTGCGCGCCCTGGGTGTGACCACGGCTGCACGCTCGCCCTATTTGCCGGAAGTACCCGCCATTGGCGAAACCGTACAGGGTTACGAGGCGACGCAGTGGTTCGGCTGTCTCGCGCCCGCCGGTACGCCGCAGGCCGTGCAGGATCGTCTTTCGCAGGAGGCCGTGCGCGCGCTGCGCGCGCCCGATGTCGCCAAACACATGGCAAACGAAGGCGCGCAGATCGTAGCCAACACGCCGGCGCAATTTACGGCTTACATCAAAGCGGAAACCGACAAGTGGGGCCGCGTAATCAAGGCGGCGGGCATCAAACCGCAATAACGCCGCAGCAGTACGGGATCAGAACCGGTAGAACAGTGAGAAATTCACTTTGTCGTGCCCGCGCGGCGTACCGCCTTGAAGGCAGTTGAGAACGTGGGCATAGTTTAACGACACGTCAAGGCCTTTTTCCCAGTTCCAATGCATACCGAGACCGGCGCTGGTGACGTTGTCGTTTTGCGTGATGCCAGCCACCGGGGTGATGTGCATGCGGCGCCCGAAGTCAGCAAACGCAAACGGCACGATGCCGGCGTAAACCGCCGGCTACACCACTTCAACGTTCGCGGTATAACCGCGATCCCCGGTGGCTTCACGGTCTTTCAGGCCGCGCACGCTACCCACGCCGCCAACTCCGAATTGTTCGCCAGGAATCAGAAAATCGTTGGTGTATTGGCCCTGTGCCCGAGCGGTGACCGACCAGCGATTGGTGAAATTGTATTGCGCATCTGCACTCATACGGATGAGATTCCAGCGCGTGTCGGCCGAGGTCCGCGCGGTCGAATACGAAAACCCGTCGTTGGCGCGCCCGCCGCCGACGTTGGTCACGTATTCGATATTGCCGCCAGCGCCGCCCCATTGCTGATCCATGCGCATGGTGTAGCGCAGCGACACCGGCCTGCTGCCGACGGTGTTGATGGGCAAGGCAACGGCTGCGGCAGCCGGTGCCCCGGCAACGCCCGCAATGCCGACCGAGCTTTCAAAAAACCGTGAATCGATGGCTATCGACACGCTCTGGGCGACGGTGCGGAACTTGGGCAGCGCGTAGTTGGCGCGAATGCCGAAAAACTCACCCCGGCCACTGATGTTGAAGTTCACGCCGCCCACACCCACCGTACCGGTATCGACATCGGACTTGGTATAGTAAGCGCTGAGCGCAGTGTTAAAGCGGTAAAGCGGCGCCCAGTAAAACACACCGTACTGGCTGACGCGATGCAAGTGATCCGGCGACGTGGTATAGGCCAGCGTCAGCGCGTGATCGCGGTCGAACAAATTGCTGCGTTGATGGCCAACGGTAAGCCGTGTGTAGCCGGTGTTGCGATTTAGCGCGTTATCGAAATCGCGGGTACTACCCGTCAGCCCGATAAAAGTTTGTGCGGCGGGCACGTCGCGTAACACGATATCGGCATCGATGTGATCGGGCTTGGTGCTTTCCTTGAACTGCACGGAAAGCCGCTTCGCCGGATGCTCGTTGGCGAGCGTGATCTGGCGGCCAAGATCTCGGATATCGGGCGAGCCGCCCGGCGCAAACGCGGGCAAGCTGCGCAGAATGTTTTCGCGCGAAAAGTGTTTATTGCCCGATACCGAAGCGTTGGCAAGCGTGAATTTCAGCACGCGTAATTTTAATTCGCCGGATTCAGGCCGTTGTGCCGGCACGATGACGCGGTGAAACACCTGGCCGCGATC
>SYEN01000417.1 GCA_005800795.1 Burkholderiales bacterium
ATCATCAGCGGTTGCTGGCGCCCATAGGCTATATACCGCCTGCTCAAGCTGAGGCAAACTACTACCGGCAGATTGCCGAAAAGAGCACTTCCACTGTTTTAACTTAAACCAATCAGCCTCCACGAAACCCGGGGCGGTTCATGATGCGCGCGATATGTTTAGCGGTCGGAACCACTCCAGGGTATGGGTGGTCAGATCGATCATCGCAGCGTTGCCGTTTACAATAGCTCTGGGAGGATCAGTGGGAAAGTAGGCGGAATACGATCGCCATACACCCAGCGCGATTATGTTTACTACCAGTAGCCGGTTGACATTGTGCTTGGTTTTCAGCGACGAGAAATCCTTGCGAGATTTATTTGTCGAGTCGCCGACTTCCAGATTGGGCAGGTCATTGACGTTTATGGCGTCCTCAATCAAAACGGCATCGATGCCCTGTTTCTTGAGCAAACCGACCAAGTCTGAAGGCAACGGTTTGAGTTCAATTACGCTAAACGATTGTACTTGGGTGGTGAGCGACGAATGTGTGGCATTGGCGACCGCCAGACATAGCAGGCACCCAGCGCCGGGAAATGCCGTGTCGGGCTTGGGCAATTCCGACATAATCACGCCCACTTTTCCTGCCTTGGCCTTGCCGGCAGAAAAGTAATCTTCAGCCAGATTTATAGGCATTTGAGGCGGAACAGCACAACCACTCACGAACGCGAACAAGAAAATCAGGGCGCTCCAAAAGCGAAATCGCATTTCTCCTCCCGGTTGACCAAAATTAGCTGCGTCACCACACACTTCTAGCACAAATTGCCGGCTGAACTGAGCGGCGCTATCAAATCACCAAGCCATACTATATTGACTACGCAGGGCAAGGGTTAAAAGCCAAAAGTCTATTCGCTGTTCCAGTTGTCCGGGCAGTCAACTACGCGCCCCAGGCAACGCTGACGGGTGCGCCCTTTCCAACATATCCGCCAGCTCCTCGCGCGTGCCGGACAGTTTTCTTGGCCTGCAGGCGATGGGCTGGTCGATGGGGCAATGGCTGTCGCTGCCGATGATTGTGGTGGGCGTGGCGATGCTGATGTGGGCCTGCCATGTGCCGCAAAAATCATAGATCGCAAGTATTTGTTTTTATTGATATTTTTGGCTGATTAATTTACTGTAATCCCCGCCTCACGCACCACGCGCGCCCAAGTCTCTATCTCCTGCTTAACCAGCGCGCCGAGTTCCGCCGACGTGCCTGACACCACGTCTGTGCCGGCGCCGGCGAAACTCTGGCGCAATTCCGGCGACAGCAAAGCGCGGGCAATTGCCGCGTGCAATTGGGTGATGATCGGCTCCGGCGTGCCGCGCGGCGCAACGATGCCGAACCAGATGGTGGCGCTGTAACCGGCAACGCCGCCCTCGGCGATGCTCGGAATATCCGGCGCCTGCGCGGAACGTTTGGCGCTGGTGACACCCAGTATGCGCAGCCGCCCTGCCTTGTGATGCGGCAGCACGATGGCGATACCGGGAAAGCCAATCTTCACCTGCCCGCCGAGCAAATCCGCGCTGGCCGGGCCGCTGCCTTTATACGGAATGTGCGTGACGTTGATCCCCGCCATCGACATGAATAACGCGCCGAACAAATGCTGCGCGCCGCCCGTGCCCGACGATGCCCAATCGAGTTTGCCCGGCTGTGATTTGGCGAGCGTGATCAGTTCCTGCGTGGTGCGCGCGTTGAGCGAAGGATGCACCACCAGTGTATTCGGCGCGGAGCCGAACTGCCCAACCGGTACAAAATCCTTCAACGGGTGATACGGCAGCTTGCGGTAAATTGCCGGGCTGACCGCAAACGGCGTACCGGTCATCAAAATGGTGTAACCATCGGGCGCCGCGTGGGCAACAACTTCGGTGCCCACCACACTGCCGGCACCGGGGCGGTTGTCCACCACCACCTGTTGGCCAAATTGCTCGGACAGTTTTTGCGCCAGCACGCGCCCGGGCACATCCGTGGCGCCGCCGGGTGAAAACGGAATCACCATGCGTATCGGGCGCGCGGGGTAGTTTTGCGCGATGGTGGGCGGTGTGAGCAAAACAGCAGTGATCGCAGCGGCGAAAAAACAAACCGACGTTTTAAACTTAGCAGGCGTCATCAGCATTTCCATGCGTTACGATTTTTGCGTTGCGGTCTGGGTAACCAGCCAACGCTGCACACGTTCACGCAGTTGCGCACGCAACGCCACCGGCAAGCCCGCAGGATCAAAGCGATAGCGATTATGCAGCGCAACGATTTCCTGCAACGGTCCGGTATCAAAATGCGCATCCCGTTCCAGCCGCGCGAGCCACGCGCGTGCGGTTTCATGCGGCTGGCGGCGCAGGCCCGCTTGCGCGAGTTGTTGTTCGATGCGGTAAAACTCCGAATCAGCACCCGTGCGGCCATCATTCGTAAGCATTTGTTTTAATTCAATATTTTTTGAAGTGCGGCTGCGAAGCAAACGCCACGCCAGCCACAACGCAAACGGCAGCACCACGATCAGGCCGCCGATCAGCAATTTGCGTTCGTCGCTGTTGGCCCAGGCCTGAGAGGCGCGAAAGCGCGCCCACGACCACAGATCAGTAACCTTTGACCACGATTTCGCCCAACCGCCGCCCGCATCGGCCTCGACTTCCGACCACATCGGCGGCGTGGTATCGATGTCGATCCACGCGCCGTTCACGTAAGCACGCACCCACGCGTGGGTGTGGCGTGTGCGCACGAGATACCCGTTTTCCAGATCGTTTTTTTCGAGTACGCCAAAGCCGGTAGCGTAACGCGCCGGGATGCCGCCCGCGCGCAACAACAGCGCCGTAGCAGTGGCGAAATATTCGCAATGGCCGGATTTCGAACGATGCAGAAAATCCACAATGGCTGAACCCACCAGCGGCGCGTCTTTCTGATACGTTGAATAGCGATAGCCCAGCGCGAAATATTGTTTGACGGCGAGCGCGGCGTCATCGGGCTTGAGTTGCCGTAAACCCATCTCGACGGCCAGCGCTTCAAAGGCCTCACGTTCTTTATTGGGCACGCGTGTGTCGTCCGCCGTGGGTGGCCCCTCGAGCGCGTAAGTGCCGCCATAGGCGACCGTGTAGGAAAAAAACCCCGGCTCGCGCACGATCTGAACGGCGCCCAGCGCATTGCGTTGCATGTTGATGGCCTTTAGCGCCTCCACCGCCATGGCGCCCGAAGGCAGGCTCAACACCGGGTTGGGCCGCACCGTGTAATCGTGGATTGCCACGCGGGTGCTGGCTGCCGTGCCGCTCACTTTGTCCAACGGCCACAGATCGCCGGCCCCACTCACGTTGGCAAACGGCGCGCTGCGCGCTAGCCACGCGTTGCCGGAATAGGTGTTGTAGCTCGCGCGATGCAGCAGCGCGGGCGGCTTTGTTCCCCCCGCAGGAAATACGCGCAGTACGATGGTGTCGGAATCCTTCAGCTTGCCGATGTGGCCAATATCGGTGGCGGCGCGATACGGGTCGGTGCGTGAGCCGTCGGCGGACAGCCATTCCGGCACGGCCTCCTGCAACCAGAGTTGTGTTTTGTGCATGCCAAAATGCAGCGCCGCCCCCACGCCGGCTGCCAGCGAAAATGCCACGGCCCAGGCGCCCACGCGATACGACAACGGGCGCAGGCGCACCAGCGGCAAACCCACCAGTGCCACCAACCCGATGTCAAACCACTCACTGCGATTGTTGGCAGCCGAGGCCGAAAAAATCCACACCGCGTAATAGGGAAACCACGGATCAAACGTCGCGGGCCGCGCCAGTGGATCACGGCGCAGGCTCCAGAACAGCACACTCGCATCCATGCGCTCGGCGGGACTGTAAGCATGCGTCAGCGCCAAGGGCAAAAACAGCATCGGCAACCAAAGGAAGAACAGAATGATCGCCTGCGGATTGCCATGTACCACGTAAAAATACACGCCCAACAGCAGCGCAAACACACCGCAAAAATCCGCCACGCGGCACAGCGTCGCGGTGCTCTGCTGCCAGTGCAACGACGTGTAAAACGAAGCGCACAACAGCGGTGCCGCTACTGCCGCAGCCAGCCACTGCCCGCTTTGCCAGCCCCAGAAACCGATGGCTGCAACGAGCATGAGCGGGTGGATTTTTAGAATATCGGGCACACTGTTCATAGCTGTGCCAACCCTTCCAGCACCTTCCCCGGCTCGATCACGCGCAGCCACGGCGGGCGATCTTCCGGCGGTTCTTTCGTCACCAGCAACACCAGTAGCGGCACGCCGGATTTTTGCAGATCGCGTATGAACTCACGGCGCGCGTCGTCCCACGCCAACAGCACGCAGATGCTGCCGGTCAGCTGCGCGCGCCGCGCGATGACTGCGTCGTGCAAAGTCTGAAACGGCTGGCTCGCGCATAGCTGTACACCCGCCAGCACTTCCATCAAACTGCCCGCCGACAATTGGCCGCGTCCGGCGGTGTAACAATACGATTCATTGCCGACGAACATCAGATCCAGCAGGCATTCCTGCGTGTTGACGGTATACGCAAGCGACGCGGCGACCGATACCGCCTCTTCGAATGCCGACGTGGCCGTAGCGGCCTGTTTGATTGACCCGGCGCGAGTGTCACTGCCGAAGGTGTCGAGAATCAACGCGTGGCGTTCGAAGTATTCGTCCTGATACTCGCGCACCACCGGTTCGCCGATGCGCGCGTAACTTTTCCAGTGAATGCGTTGCAGCGGATCGCCGGGGCGGTAATCGCGCAGGCCGACGAATTCTTCCGAATCGCCGATGCCGGTGGCGAGCGCGACACCGCCGGGCTGGTGGCGGCGCGAGCCAGGCAGGCTGATCGGCGGCGTGGCATAGCGCTTGGGCAGCACCAGCAAATTGCCAGGCACCCCGTGTAGCGAAAGGCCGCGCACCAGCCCAAGCGGATCAGCGCGCGCCACCACCGCGCCTTGAAAGTGTTGGTTGCCACGATGCTGCGCGTGACCGGTCACGGTGATTTCCACCACGCTGCGTGGCGCTATATCGGGCAAGGCTATCTCTTTAATTTCGCAGGCATTTTTATTGCGAATCATTTGCTTCCACGCGCGATAGGTGGGCACCTTGTAGCGCGCGCGAAATTCCGCCAGCGGCGGGCGTGGATCGGCCAGTTCGTCGATCAGCGCGAGGCCATCGCGCGGCGCGTTTTCAAGATTGCCCACCGTCACGCGATAGTGAAACGCGTCGCCCGCCGTAACTGCCCGAGGCAGTTGGCGCACCACCGTGTAACGGCCGCGTTGCAGCCAGGCACCAATGGCCCCCACCAGCAGCAGGGCAACGGCAAACGCAAAAATACGGTACGACACGGTTTGATTGGTATCCGCGCCCAGTGTCGCACTTGCGATCAGCACGCCGCCGACCAGCATGCCCGCACGCGTAAACCGCCGGTCGATCACGCGCTGGCCGGCGGCGATTTTACTGAACAGCCAGTGAAAGAATTTCCACATGGGTTCGCTGAATGTAACGGGCCGCGTCTACACCGGCGCCGGCACGCTCTTCAACAAATCTGTCACCACGTCCTGCGCGGAACGTCCGGCGAACTTTGCTGCCGGGTCGATCGACAGCCGGTGCGCGAGCACGCTAACCGCCAGGTCGCGGATGTGATCAGGCGTCACAAATTCACCACCCTGCACCAGCGCCAACGCCTGCGCCATGTGTACCAGCGCGAGCGACGCGCGCGGCCCCGCGCCCAATTGCACTGACGGCGCCCCGCGCGTGGCACGCGCCAGGTCGACCGCGTAGCGCTTCAATTCATCGCTGATACGAATATTTCTAACTTGTTGTTTTAATTCACGAATTTGCAATGGTGTTACGCAGGCCTGCAAGCTGTCGAGTGGGTGCGCCTGCGCTTGTGCGTTGACGATGGCCACCTCGGCATCGGCGCTGACATAGCCCAGCGACAGCCGCACCGCGAAGCGATCCATCTGCGCCTCGGGCAACGGATAGGTGCCGCGAAACTCCACCGGGTTTTGCGTGGCGATGACAAAAAAAAGGTCGTCCAGCGCGTGCGTTTTGCCCTCGATGCTGACTTGACCCTCGCCCATGGCTTCGAGCAAAGCCGATTGCGTGCGCGGACTCGCACGATTGATTTCGTCGGCCAGCAGCACCTGCGTAAAAATCGGCCCAGCATGAAACTTGAAATCCTGATCGCGCGGGTTAAACACCGACACACCAAGAATATCCGACGGCAGCAAATCCGGCGTGAACTGTACGCGGCGAAATTCACCGCCGACACTTTTCGCCAATGCTTTTGCCAGCGTGGTCTTGCCGGTTCCGGGGTTGTCCTCCAGCAGCACATGCCCGCCGGCAAGAAACGCCGCCAGCACTTTATCGACGGTGTGCGACTGGCCGGACATCACGCGCTCGATATTGGCGCGCGCGCTGGCAATCAAATCTGCAAGAGCTTGTGGAGATGAATGCGTCACGCAGGAGTCCTCTCTGGTTGGTTGCTACGAGGGAATTTTACGCTACGCTTATTCGCAACCCGCCGTGCGGTGTGCGATTGCTATCGCTGGCGCAGTTTAGCGCGGTAAACCGGGAAACAAGCGCAGCGCATTCCCCCGATCAATCGCCATCAAAGCCACCGGGCTAATCATACCGGTGGCAATGCTGCTTTTGTCCAGTTCATCGAGCGATATTTCCACCGCTCAGATGCCTGGATATTAATCGTAGGATTTAGAGGTTCAAGAACTTCGCGGCGTTGTCCCACACAATCTGTTGTTTTTTGTTCCGCGGTCAAGGACTTCACGCCGTCAGGTATCTGACCGGCTCTTCGTAGGCGATGTCGAAACAATAATCGCTGCCCACCAGAATACGATCCGCACCGACCAGCTTGATGAGGTCTTCCAGCAGTTCTTTGTTGTAGCTGAAGGTATCGTAAGTAAAGCGCTTCAAGTAGCTAGACGGCGGATTGCTGATGGTTTTACATTCAGCGCGCGTGTAAAAGCCACTATCAAGCCGCCCGCGCAGCGCGGTGAGCACGCCGCCGTAGATCAGGTGCGAGGCCGCGAGCACGGTGTCGAATGGGTTGCCGCATACGTTGATGAGGTAAAACTGCTTCATGCGCCCATTGTTGATCATCATCGGGTGCAGGAAGATCGGCAGACCCAGCGCCTCGCGGCGTTCGTAGACGGGGAAGAAGCTGCGATCCGGCCACTCGTGATTTTGACTTTGGGTTAAAGCAGCTTGACAATAAATTCCCACTCCGCCGGGTCCACCGGCGTGATCGACAGCCGGTTGCCGCGCGCAAGGATGCGCATGTTGGCGAGCGGCTGGTGTGAACGCAGCTCGGGCAACCCGACGACGCGGGTTTTTTTCACGTATTTCACGTCGACGTGCAGCCAGCGCGGATTGTCGCGTGTGGATTTTCCGTCGTAGTACGGGCTTTTCTTGTCGAACTGGGTTTCGTCGGGGTAAGCCAGTTTGCACACTTCAGCGATGCCGACGATGCCGGGCTCATCGCAACTGGAGTGGTAGAAAAAAACCTTGTCGCCCTTTTGCATCTGGTCGCGCATGAAGTTGCGCGCCTGATAGTTGCG
>SYEN01000418.1 GCA_005800795.1 Burkholderiales bacterium
GTAACATTCGGGCTACCAGCAGTGCTTTAATCCGTGGCTGAATTTACACCGCCCCTGTATGTTCGCCACCGAGATCGTCAGCCCCAAGGGCAAGATCGTCAAACGCTATAACCACAAGGACGTAAAAACGCCGTTGGAATGCCTGGTGTTGTCGGATTGCACAGGTGCCACGGATAAAGGCAATCATGATGCGGCGCTGAAGATGATTACCATGCAGGGCGGGGTTTTTGGAGCTCATGCGAGTTCCCATGCCTTGATCGAAACGCTGGGTTGAAATGGCTTGTCTTGCCGAAGGAATATTCGTTGATCGCACTCGACACCGGCTGTAGCCTATCAGACGGTCGTTAGTTAGTTAATGTATTGGCCCGGTTATTGCTCCAGTTTGTGGCGAACCCCCTCAAGGGGCAAACTGGAGAATTTTTGATGACTGTACGGCGTGCGTTTTTTTCCATTGCGATTCGATCTGCCATGTGTGTTTTTGCAGCGTTGGCCTTGCCCGCCGCGGCACAAACGGCGACACCCAAGGTCGTCAAGGTCGGTACACTCAAGCTGGTGATCGGAATGACACCTTTCTCTATGAGAAAGTGGCGCCAGCCGGATACCGCTTCGATGTAACCGTATTTGATTCTCCATCAGACGTCACCGCTGCCGTTGCCACACGATCGGTCGATGTGGGCATGGTGGGCTATCCCGTAGCTGTATTGGCGTTCACAGCAGGGCAGCCGATTACGGTTGTGGGAGCGAGCACGGATGGCGGTTTTGGCATTGTTGCGGCAGCCAAATCCGATATCAAATCGATTGCCGATCTCAAGGGCAAACGCGTGGCCGTGCAGCCCGCATCTACCGTGGAAACATTGTTTCGCATCCGGCTCAAGGAGGCCGGGCTCGCACAGGCGGATGTGCAAATGGTGAGGTTGTTGTTTCAGGATATGCCGGGCGCGCTGGCACGAGGTGACGTCGATGCCTTTGTGGGGGTGGAGCCAGGGCCTTCCATCGCGATTTCCAATGGCGCTGGACGCATTATCGACCTGCCATACAAAACACCGGCTGGTGGTCTTAATCTGGTTCTGGTCAGTCATCCCGCTTTAATTGAAAAGGACCCCGACACCGTCAGCGCGTTTCTACGTACGCACCGGCGAGCAGTAGAGTTGGCGAAGGCAAATCCAGCGACCTACGTGGATGCGGCGGTTGCGCGCCTGGGTATTGCCCGCCCGTTGGCGGAGTTGGCCATCAAGAATATCGATGTGCAGTGGCGGATCACAGAAGAATGGCTCAGCCGCGCCCGCTTTTTTAATGAAACGATGGTCGAGGTTAAACAGATCAAACAGCCGCCAGACATCGCGAAGTTCGTTAACACCGTTCTCAACGGCGCGATTGCGAAAGAAAAATGATTCTTTATGGACACTGGCGTTCCCTTGCCACCTACCGGGTTCGGGTTGCGCTCAATCTGAAGGGGATAAAGGCGCAAGTGCGCGAGGTTAATCTGCTGACCAAAGAGCATCTGGAACCGGCATATCGGGCCATCAATCCACAAGGCTTGCTCCCAGCCCTGGACGATGGCAAAGGGCAGGTGCTGTTTCAGTCACTCGCCATCATTGAGTACCTGAACGATATTCAACCGGCACCGCCACTGCTCCCCTCGGACAGCCGTGCCCGCGCCCGCGTGCGCGCCCTTGCACAAGTGATCGCCGCCGATGCGCATCCACTGATCGTTCCTCGCGTGCGTGATTACCTTGAGCGCCAACTGGGGTTGGATGAAGCCGCCCGAATGAATTGGATAAAAACCTTTGCGCTGCCAGCGCTTGAAACGATTGAGCTCAATCTTGCGGCTGAGCCTTCCGCGGGAGCGTTTTGTGTTGGTGATTCGCCAACAATGGCTGACATACTACTGGCGTCTCATGTTATCGGAGTGAGCTTTTTCAAACTTGATCTAAAGGCTTTTCCGCTCGTGCGCGGCGTGTACGCGGTCTGTTCGGCCTTGCCGGCATTTGCTGAAGCCTATCCACTGCGTCAACCAGGTGCGCCAGCCAGTTTGTGACATAAAGCGCCAAACGATTGAAAAGATCAGGATTGGTGTGAAAGCAGATGCCGTTACTCAGGCACTATCCTTGCGGCACTTACGATTTTCCCCATGCGCGGCAGGTCGATATTGAGTATTTCCAGTAATCTGCCGGGGGATCCACCGGCTACATCCGCGCCCTGCGAGGCCAGCTTTTCTCGAACGTCGGTTGCTTTGAGTGCCTTATTGACTTCGGTATTCAGCAGCTGGGTCACCCTCGGCGGCATCCCTGCCGGGCCGTATACGCCGAGCCAGAAATCCAGTTCGTAGCCGGGCAATCCAGACTCGGCTACGGTGGGCACGTCCGGCAGAGCTTGCGAGCGTTTGGCGCTGGTGACGGCCAGTGCCTTGATGCGGCCGGCCCTGACGTGTCCCGAGGCCGAGATCATGGCGTCAACGATCAGATGCACCTTGCCTGACATGACATCAGGCAGTGTAAGGACCACGCCTTTATAGGGGATGTGCACCAATTCAATGCCTCCCATCACATTAAGCAGTTCCCCGCCAAGATGCAGCACGGTGCCGATCCCTGACGACGCAAAGCTCAACTGCCCTGGCCGCGTTTTTGCATAGGCCATCAGTTCACCGATAGTCTTGACCGGCAATGAGGGGCTGGCCCCGATGAGATTCGGCGACGTCGCGGCCAGCACGACGGGGGTAAAATCCTTGATTGGGTCGTAAGGCCGCTTCTTATACATGTGTGGCGCTGCCGCATGCGTTGAGATATTGCCGGTGCCCAGAGTGTAGCCATCGGGCTGCGCCTTTGCGAACATCGACGCACCGATGGTGCCACCAGCGCCACCGCGATTGTCGATCACCATGGGCTGGCCCAGACTGTCCGCTGTTTTGTACGCAATGGTGCGGGCAATGATATCGGATACGCCTCCTGGCGCGAATGGGACGATAAAACGTATCGGCCGCTTCGGGAAATCGGTAGTTGCAAGGGCTGGCAGCGTCGCCAGGATGGGCCAAACGGCGAATATATGCAGGTAGCGCATCGTGGTTGCTCCAGTTTGAAATCGCTTTAAATGGAGCAAGACGCATGCCTGCGCAGTTGGTGGCGCTGATCGCGATTCGTATTACCTCAGAGGACGATGGGGACACAGATGAGGACAGGTCTTGCATCCCAACATTTCCATGGTAAAGCCTCGGCGATGGCCTGGCGAATCGCGAATCACGGCTTCGTTCCCGCAACCGTCACCCGACGCCCATAGCGCTTCTTCAGAAAGTAGCCCCACATCGCCTGATGAATGGTGTGCCAGTTGTCCTGGAACACATTCGAGTTCGGCCGCCGCTTGAGCCTACAAACGGCATTTGCAGTCTTCATGCTACCAGTGACAATATCGCATGATCTGCCCCATCGTCAGGATTGGGCATTGTGCGCGAATGCGTTGCGCGGCGTATGCTCCAGTGCATGGCAGCCGGCCCTTGTGGCGAACACCAAAGCCAGCCAGCGGCAATTGGCTGTCATTCTTTGCGCATGTTGGACACCAAAAATAAAAATCAATTAAATCAAATACTTATGTAACTAACCGAGGTTGGCCATGAAACCACTGCTGGTAGGGATGTCGATTTTGCTCGTCGCCGCGCTCGCACCGGCGAGCCACGCGCAGGATGTTGCCGCGAACTTTCCAGTGAAGCCGGTGCGTTGGGTGGTGGGGTTTACGCCCGGCGCTTCCAACGACATCATCGCGCGCACCATTGGCGCACGCTTGAGCGAGCTGTGGGGTCAGCAAGTCATTGTCGACAATCGCCCCGGGGCGACCGGCACCATCGGCGGCGATCTCGTGGCGCGCTCGGCGCCCGATGGTTACACCGTGCTGCTCGCGACCGGCGCGCCGAATACCATCGCGCCGATTTTGTTTCGCAAGGCGCCGTATCGCGTGGAGGATTTTGAGTATGTGTCGGTGGTGGCGCATACGCCGCTGGTTATCGTGGTCGGGCCGTCGCTGTCCGTTAAAACGCCGCGTGAGCTGGTGGATCATTTGAAAGCGAATCCCGGCAAGGTCAACTGGGGTTCGGCCGGCACCAACAGCAGCCCGCATGTGGGCCTAGCCACTTTCGAATACGCCACCGGCACGCGCTTCACGCATGTGCCGTATAAGGGCTCGGCGCCGGCGTTGATCGATGTCGCCAGTGGGCAGATTGCCGGTATTCATACGTCGTTGGCATCCGCCGATGCGCCCATTCGCAGCGGCCGTGTGCGCGTTCTCGCGGTAGCAGGCCCCAAGCGTATGGCGAGCCTGCCGGGTGTGCCAACGCTCGCTGAATCGGGCATCAAGGATGGGGAGGCGCTGGTGTGGTTCGGCATGGGCGTGCCGCTAAAAACACCGCCGGCGATTGTGCGCAAATTGAACGCGGGCATTGCCCAGGCACTGGCGAGCGCGGAGGTCAATCGCCGTCTGGCGGATTTGGGTCTGGAAATCGTCGGCGGCTCGGTGCAAGACGCCAACAAGTACGTGTACGAGGAGGCGGCGCGCATCCGCGGCATGTTAAAAGCTGGGGTGTTGAAGCAAGAGTAAGGGTGTCAGGGTGGTAGCAGGGGCAGGTTCCGCGTCCTCTCTATTGCGTCAATTGTGCTGTTTCCTTCCAACCAAGAACTACGGCTTCGTCCCCGCTATAGTCACCCGGTGCCCACTCCGCTTCTGCGGAAAGTAGTCCCACATCGCCTGATGCATGGTGCAGCGGTTGTCCCAGAACGCAATCGAGTTCGGCCGCCACTTGAAGCGGCACTTGAAATCGTCGCGCTCAGAATGGCGATAAAGCATATCGAGGATGGCATCGCTTTCGAGCCGTGACAGGCCAACGATTTGCTCGGTGAAATTGCGGTTGACGTAGAGCGCCCGACGGCCGGTAACCGGGTGGACGCGCACTACCGGATGGTCCGAGCGCGGCAACTCGCCCACCACAGTCTTCTTTTGCCGCCCGCGCCACACGCGGTCGCCATCGTGGATGGCCGTCAGGCCATCGATCATCTCGCGCACGGGTTCAGCCAGCGTTTCGTACGCCCGGTACATGTTGACAAATAGCGTGTCGCCGCCGCCGTTTTCCGGCGTCTGGTGCAGATGGAGTATCGAGCCCATCGGCGGCGTTGGGCTGGCGGTGACGTCAGAGTGCCAGACTTCGCCCGCGATGGTTTTCGAGTTTTCGTCTGCCTTGATTTCGATGACCTCGGGGTGGCCCGCCATGCGCGAGGTGGGGTGAATATCGAGCTCGCCGAAGCGCCGGCCGAAAGCCTTGTGCTGTTCGATGGTGAGCTGCTGATCGCGAAAGAAAATCACCAGGTGGCGCATCAGCGCCGTGTGGATTTCGTCGAACTGCAGTTCGGTAAGTGTCTGGCTCAGGTCAACGCCGGCGATTTCGGCGCCGATGGTCGGGGTGAGCGGCTCGACGCGGATGCTCTTATAGACACAGTGGTCATTATCGTCAGGGCGGTCGTATGGCATGGGGTGTTTCCTCTGGTCGCTCGCGCTTGCCGGTCTACCCTTGCGGCAAGGAATCTTATGGGGCGAATTGTAGCTAGGTTATCGCTGAAGCGCGTCGAGCCGATGGTGTTTGGCTGGCGCCGCTATTATTCGGGCTTCAGGCCCGCCGTCTTGACCACCGTGGCCCACCGCGCGTACTCGGTTTCCAGCATTTTCTGAAACTCCTGCGGCGTATTGGGTATTGGTTCGATGCCCGCGGTAGTGAGCCGTTCGCGCACTTCGCGGTTTTGCAATGCCTTGTGCGTTTCGAGATTGATTCGCTCCACGATTGAACGTGGCAGTTTCGCCGGCCCCATCACGCCAAACCAGTTGGCCGCGATCATGCCCGGAACGCCGGCCTCTTCAAAGGTTGGCACATCCGGATAGACCGCGGCGCGTTTGACGGCGGCCACCGCCAGCAGCCGTATGCGCCCCGCCTGCACCTGGCCGCTGACGGTGGCAGGGCTGGGAAACGCAATCTGTATCTGCCCGCCCAGCAAATCGGTAATGGCAGGGGCAATGCTCTTGTAGGGCACATGCACGATGTTGATGCCCGCTGCAAGCTTGAACAACTCGCCGGTCAGGTGCGTAATGACGCCGGTACCGCCGGAACCGAAATTCAGTTTGCCCGGCTGTGCCTTTGCGAGTGCGACGATGTCCTTGATGGTCTTCGCCGGGAAGCTCGCCAGCACGGCCAGCGCCATCGGCGCGGTGGCCGTCGCACTGATGGGCGTGAAATCGCGCAGCGCGTCGTACGGCAGCTTGGGGTTGAATAGCGGGTTCATGATGTGTGGTGCATCACTGGCGAGCAACGTGTAACCGTCGGGCGTGGCCTTGGCCCCCAAATCACGCCCGATGACGCCGCCCGCGCCCGGTCGGTTGTCGATGACGATGGTTTGCCCCAGTGACTCCGAGATGCGCGGCATGATGAGGCGGCAGATGTTGTCCGATGCGCCGCCGGGCGAGTACGGAATGATCAGACGGATGGGACGCAGCGGATAGGCGTCGGCGGACTTTTGCTGCGCAAGCGCCGCTTGTGCCGGCATGGCGCAGAGCAGTGTGGCGGCGATCAGGTGGTTGTAGCGGGTGTTTCGCATGGGGCTGTTGGCAAGTTGAACTATTGAACGGGGGCTATTAAAGACTTTCGTGGGCACGCCATTGCTTTGCGTAGCATCTTAACAAATGCCCTTCGCGCCCGGCAGCAACCTGGGTTCCAGTTTGAGCTGGAACGACGTGGTTGAGAAAGACCCTCACTCAAGTCAGATGACGCCTGGGATTGCACTCGCATCAATCGCAACCGCTCTTTGCACATCGCAAGGAGCAATCCATGCGCTATTCCGCCCTGATCCCCGCTTGTTTGACCACCCTGCCCCAGCGGGCGATTTCGGACTTTACGAATGCGGTGAATTCTTCGCTGGTGTCAGCGACGACTACAGACCCCTCCGACGCGAGTCGCTCACGCAGGTCGGGCTGACGCACAATGCGTACAATTTCGTTGTTGAGTTTGCCTACGATGTCTGCTGGCGTGCCGGCCGGTGCCGAGATCGCGTACCACGTGGAGAATTCGAAGCCCTTGTAGCCCTGTTCATCGAGCGTCGGTATGTCCGGCGCCGCCGGCGAGCGAGCCATGGTGGTCACCGCGAGCGGCCGCAGGCGGCCCGCTTTCACGTGCGGCAAGGGTGAGGCGATGGCGCCGAAATAGATCGAGAGTTGTCCTGACAGCACATCCACCAGCGTGCCCGCCGCGCCCTTGTACGGCACGTGGATCATGCGTGTGCCGGTCATGTTCATCAGCAACTCGGCGCCCAGATGCCCTGAGGTCGCAATGCCGGAGCTGCCGTAGAGCAGCTCACCCGGCTTTGCCTTCGCCAGCGCGATGAGGTCACGCGTATTGCGCACCGGCAACACGGGATGCACGGCGATCAGAATAGGCACCTTGATCAGATTGGTAATCCACACAAAATCTCGCACGGGATCGTAAGGCAGCTTCGGATAAAGCGCGGGCGCCACCGTGTTGGCGATACCCGACCACAGCAGCGTGTAGCCGTCGGGTACGGCACGTGCAACGAGTTCGCTGCCGATGTTGGCGCTGCCACCTGGACGATTTTCCACCACCACGGTCTGGCCCCATGTATTACCCAATCGCTGGGCTACCAGCCGCGCGAGTGTGTCAGTGATGCCGCCCGGTTGAAACGGAACGATTGTGCGGATGGTCTTCGATGGGTAGCTTCGGGCGCCCTGACCGTGCGCGAATGGCGCGGCGAGAACGCAGGGAATGACGAGGCAGATCGCCAACGGATAGCGCATAATGAAGTCTTTCGTGAGGAGCGGAACCGCGTTCGGGTTATCCCTGCACCCCGTGCGGCGGATTATCAGAGGCGAATTCTACATCCGCTAGAGCCTAAGCGCTAAAAGACCAGGCTCAGATTCCCTAGGCGACGATCGAACCCGGACTGTGGGGTTCTCAGGGGCCGTTTATCGTCACGGGTGTTGTGAAAACATGCCCCCCAAATTCCGTCAAGCCGCTGCCGGCTTGGGAATCGGCACGCGATGCAGCTTCATGCCCATCGACACCGCACTGTAGTAGCCCAGCAAACCGACCACTTCCGCGATGCCGTTGCGCCCCAGCAGTTTATCGGCGCGCTCGAATACCTCGTCGGAACCGCCGCCGGGCGCCATTGAAATGGCGGCAAGTTCGTAGATCGCCCGCTCGCGCTCGTTGTCAAACACCGGCGTTTGCCCGGCGCGCATCGCGTCGAACACGGCTTGCGTGTAACCGATTTCAAGACAGCGTTTCACATGCGCCGCCCACACGTATTCCCCGCGCCAGTGGTTGGCGATGATGGAAATGATGAGTTCGACTTCGCGTTCGTTGAGAGAACCTGCCTTGTTGAGAAACGTACCGATGGTTTCCATCGCCGCCGCAAGTTTCGGCGAATGAATCCAGATTTTGTACGGCGCAAGCAGTTTGCCACGCCCGGCGACCAAGTCCGCGAACACCTTCTTCTGCGCACCGGTCATTTCGCTGTCGGGAATTTCCTTGATACGGTTTAGGTCTGCCATGGTTCTGCCTTTCCAGTGGGAGCGGTTGGCGCGCGGGACTGGGTCACCCGCCGCGTATGGGATCAAAGGACATCAAAGTACGGTTTGGCCCGCCAGATATCCAGTGAACGGGGTCGTTTGTGCAGTAGTTGGCAGTCCAGTTTCTTTGTTTTGCCGATCAACCACGGCTACCGTTTAGCCTCCGGTTCATCCGGCAGCCACAACACAATCAGTGCCTTGACGGTGGCAATGCCCGCCATGATCCACAGCAGTGTGGCGAAGCCGACACTTTTGACCAGCGGCCCCAGCAGCCATACCGCTGCTGAACTAAAGCCAAACGCCACGGTAAGCCGCATGCCGGCGACGCGAGAGCGCAGGCGGTCGTCAACATAGCGCACGATCATGGCGTCGGTAAACGGGATCGCGCCGAACACAAAAATCATCACAGCCAGCAGCGCTACAAATAAAAACCAGTGCTGCGTGTAAGCCGCGATGATCAGAAACGGAATCTGAAAAACCGATATCCACACCTGGAGTTTCTTGAACGGCGAGCGGTCGATCAGCCGCCCGACGACAATCTGAGCAAATGAGGCGATGGCATAAATGGCACCCAGCAGAATCCCCAGCATGGCTGGGTCTTCAACCACGCCGCGGAAGCCCTCTGCCAGCAATTGCGCGTTGCCGTTGGTGGTGAAGTTAAACAGGAGGCTACTGGTGATCGCTGCTGCAGTCATCACCGCAAACGCACGGGCAAGCAATTGCGGGGTGAGCGCCACCGCCGCTTTGCCGCCCTTGCCCTTGGCGGGCGCGTGGGCCTCTTGTGGGCATTTCAAGGCGAAGATCAGGCCACAGATGAGCGAAACCACGCCGGGTATGACAAATGCCGCGCGCCAGCCGATCCACTTCACCAGAAAGCCGGTAACCACCGCCGCACAGGCGATGCCCAGATTGCCGACCAAACCGTTGAGCCCGATCACCGCGCCGGGATTGGGTACGTTTTGCACCAGCATCGGAATGCCCACGGGGTGATAGATCGCGGCGAATGCGCCCAGCAGCGTCAGCGCCGCCGCGAGCTGCCAGTGGTTTTGCGTCAACGCGACGAGTATTGCCGACACGCCCATGCCGACAAAGAAAATAATCATCATTTGGCGCCGCCCCCACAAATCGCCCAGCCGGCCGGCGGGCAGCGCACCCAGGCCAAACAGTGCGAACGCACCCACGCTGTAAGGCATCAGGTCCGTCCAGTTCTTGAAGCCGAAGTCCAGAGCGATGGTCGACACCGCGGTGGCGAAAATCAGCAGGAACATGTGGTCAATGGCGTGTCCCAGATTCAGCATCAGATTGACGCTGGCGGGAAACCCGTTCGGCGGCAGCATTGCGACGGGAGCGGGAGTGCCTTGAACTTGTTCGGTCATGGTGTTTGCCAGTGGTCTTTCGCTACAATAGTCTGGGTTCCGTTGTAACACAACTGTCTTGACCACTTGACCTTCTGACTCATTGTGGACGATGGTTTTTGTTTCGGATACGTTCCATGACTTACGATTTTTTGGTGGGCCGAGCCCAGGCCACAGTCCACTTGGCATGGCGTGGCCCCGATACAAGGAAAGGCAAACAAAAGTAACCTTGTCATTCCCGCGCAGGCGGGAATCCATAACACAGTGCCAGATGGAACTCCCTATGGATTCCCGCCTGCGCGGGAATGACAAGGGTGGCAGGGGTGGTAGAAGTTGCAGAGGTGACGAAGACGGCGATGCGTCGAATCGAATATCTCAATATAAAAACATAAAATATTAAATAAAAACAAATACTTACAAATAAACTCCTCATTTAAGGACAACCATGGATATCGGCACCTTCCTGCTCATGCAATCACCGGCAATGCGTTCGTCGCAGGACATTTACGCGCGCGGCGTGGAGCAGGCGCAGGCTGCGGAGGCTCTCGGCTTTCGCAATACCTGGCTCGGCGAGCATCATTTTTCTTCATATGGCTATCTATCGCGTCCCGCGCAGCTGGCAACCTACATCGCGGCGAAAACCAAAACACTGCGGGTGGGCACGGCAGTGATCGTGGTGCCGCTGCATCATCCACTGCTGGTGGCCGAAGAAATCGCCACGCTCGATCAACTCTCCGGCGGGCGCGTGGACATCGGCTTCGGGCGCGGCTATCAGAATTACGAGTTCGAGCGCTTCGGGCTTGATCTCGAGCAGGCGAAAAACCGCTGGGATGAGTCGCTCGACATTATTCTGAATTCGCTCAAGGGCCAGGCCTTCAGCTACGAGGGCAAGCACTACAAAGTGCCCGATACCATGGTCTTCCCGCAGCCCCTGCAAACGCCGCACCCGCCAATCTGGATCGTCGCGCAAAGCCCGTATGCACTCGAAGCGGCGGTACGCCGCGGCTTTAACGTGCTGACCGGCGGCTTTGGCGTTACCGTCGAACACCTCGCCGCGTTCGGCAAAATGTTTGAGGAAGTCTGCGCAAAAGTGCAGCCGCCGGTGAAGCCGCGCGTCGGTGTGCAGCGCGCAATATACGTTGCCGAGAGTGATGCCGATGCGCGAGACGCCGCCGAACATGCGCGCTGGAACATGCGCGTCACGCTAAGCCTGCGCAACCACTACGAGCAGGTCGAAAACGGTAAAGCCATGCCCATCGTCGCCCAAAACGAGCCGGATATCGAAGATCTGATTAACCGCTACCTCATCATCGGCTCGCCGGAAACCTGCATCCACCAGATCAAAACACTGCAATCCGTGATGGGCATCTCCCACTTCAATTGCAGCTTCTGGTTCGGCGACATGGATCAGAAACGCGTACTGCGATCAATGGAGCGGTTTGCAAAGGAAGTGATGCCGGCGATCCGGTAGCGGTGCAGACGTACAGCGTTATAGCCCCGCAACGAACTTTTCTATCACGGGATTCAACTTATCAGGAAATTCTGTCAACGGAAAATGCCCCATGCCGGGCAGCCGCATGTATTCCGAGCCGGGCACGGCTTCGTGGATTTCCTTTTCGTATTCGGGCGGATTGCCGTGGTCGTTGAGGCCGCGCATGATCAGCAGCTTCGGTTTGAGTGACGAGATCCGGTCGCGCACATCAAAGGCGTCAATGGTTTTCAGGTCGTGATATTGCGACATCGGGCCAACCTGCTTGTGACGCTCCATCAGGCGGTCACGCAAGCCCGGCTCGACAAACTGCATGGCACGCAGTTGAAACGCCAGCCATTCGCCATAAGCTTTTTCATCGCGCGGCTGCTTCGCCGCACGCAGCCGCATCTCGTAAGTGTCCGGCGTACGCGTTTTGGGTTTCGCGGCAACCGTCATGATGACGAGGCCCTTCACTTCGTCCGGGTAATCCAGCCCGTACTGCAATGCAATCGAAGCGCCCAGTGTGTAGCCGACCAGCACCAGGTCTTTCTTCAGGTTTTGTGCCCACAGCCAACCGCGCACCCATTCGGTGTAGCGCACGACATCCACACAGCGTTCGCCTTCCAGATGGCCCGGCAACGTGGGCGCAACACTGCCCTTGAAATATTTGAGTTGCGGCTCATAGGCATCGGCACAAGCGCCGGCGCCAGGACCATGGATAAAAACGAGTTGCGGCATGATTATTCCTTCCGTATGTTGGAAAAAGCCCCGATCATTTCAGCAGGCCAACTTCGCGCATGTATTGCAGCACGCCGGGGTGTATCAACTCAAGGCTGGGCGCGGCCGCCATGCCCGCCTGCGAATACGCCGCATTGATGATGCGCAGATTTTTGGCCGCCGGTCCGTTGATGCCTTTGATCCTTTCATGGGTCACTTCGCCGGTCTAGCAGCCTGTCGGACTTTGCCGACAATTGTTTATTGAAATTGTCATCGAAGCCAGAGAGTAAACGTTGCTTGATAGGGGCATAGGATACACAGGCGAGGCGAACGAATGACACGATTTGTGACGGTGAATCGAGACACGGCGTACCTGCTTCCGCCCTCGGTGGATGACTGGTTGCCCA
>SYEN01000039.1 GCA_005800795.1 Burkholderiales bacterium
AATCGCGGCGGCGCCGGTTCCACCATCGGCCACGGGCTGGCGGCCCAGGCGACACCAGACGGCTACACGCTGCTGCTCGGCACCTCGGGCGGGCTGGTGGTAGCGCCGGCTTGGGGCACCAAGGTCAGCTATAACCCGCTGAAGGATTTTTCGCCGATTGGCCTGATGGTGGATGTGCCGTTTGTGCTGGCGGTATTCCCCGGTGTTGCCGCGAAGAACATCAAGGACTTTATTGCGTTAGGCAAGAGTCAGCCGGGCAAAATCAATTTTGCCTCGCCCGGCGCGGGCACGCCGAACCATCTGGGCATGGAACTGATGAACGCGCTCGCCGGCACCAAATATCTGCACGTGCCTTACAAGGGCGGCGGGCCGGCACTGCTGGATTTGATGGCGGGGCGCGTCGATGCGCTGTTCGGCGCCGTCAACTACGTCGGGCCTGCGGTGCAAAACGGTCGGGCACGCGTGATCGCTACCGGGCACCCGATGCGCGTGCGCGAGTACCCGGACGCGCCGGCGATGGCGGAACTGGTGCCGGGGTTCACCAACACCACCTGGTACGGCTTGATGGGCCCAGCCGGCATGCCGCAACCCATCGTCAACAAAATCAACACCGAGATGAGAGCTGCTCTGGCCAGCGCCGAGTTCCGTAAGACGCTCGAAACGCTGTCGCTGTTGCCGGTCAGCAGCACGCCCGATGAGATGGGCGCTCGGGTGAAGAGTGAACTGGCGCGCTGGACGAAGGTAATTAAGGATGCGGGGATTGGGGAGAAGTGATGCCTGTAGTGCGAGATCGTAAATCGCGGCTATTCAGACGATATCAAAATGGCACACTCCCGGTAAGCGTAGTCCGCTCCATATGCCGCCGCAGCGGCAGTTGGTAATCATGCACAGCCTGATGCTGCACCAAACAGTTGTCCCACAACAAAAAATCGCCGACGCGCCATTGATGCTGGTATATGAATTCCGGCCGCGTGGCGTGGGTGATGAGCTCGTCCAATAACGTGTCGCCTGCTGCGCCCTCCATGCCGGCGATGCTTGCGGTGTAGCCTTCGTTGACGAACAGGCACTTCTTTCCGTTGAATGGATGCGTGCGCACGATGGGGTGTTGCACGTCGGGCGTGCGGGCTTCCTGCTCCGGCGTTAACGCCTTGCGCGCACCGCTGTTGCGGGCGCGGTAGTAACCCTTTTTGTAGGACTGCACGGCTTTACGGCCAGCGAGTTTTTGTTTGGTGGATTCCGGCAGGGCGTTGTACGCCGCCGTGCCGCTGGCAAATTTGGTGTCGCCCAGCACGCGACCGCTGGCATCCACCGGCACTTCCAGCGCGTAAAACAGCGAGCCGCGGCTGGGCGCCTGGATGTAGCAAAGATCGGAATGCCAGAAGAGGCCCGCGTCCTGCGAGCCGATGGGCTTGCCGTTTTCGATGATGTTGGAGACCACGAACAGTTCGTGATAGCCGGGACGGCAGCAGTCTTTGCGCACATGCAGTTCGAGTTCGCCAAAGCGGCGGCTGAAGGCGACATGCTGATCGGGGGTGAGTTTTTGATCGCGGAAAAAAACCACTTCGTGTTCATGCCACGCGTCAACGATCTGGTTGAAGGTGGTGTCGTCGATGGGCTGCGCCAGGTCGATGCCGGTGATCTCCGCGCCGAGCGCGGCGCCGGTGGGGCGAACGTTAATCAATTGCTGTCCTCCAATACACGGTTGATGAATTCGGACGCACTCTACCCGAAGCTCACGTGCGCGCAAACCGGCTCTTTTGTCGCAGCGCAGCACTCCTGTTACACTCGCAAAACTATGCTTTTATAAGTAATTGTTTTTATTGATTATTTTTTGGATGACCGGATGGCAGGCGAAGACCTTTCACGTTTACGTATAGAGCGCAGCGGCGCAACTACGGGGCGGCGGCGTGGGCGCTGGGGTAAGTGGCTGCTGTTGATTATGGTGCTAGCGTGCGTTGCCGGCGGCTATTTTTACTTCAATAGCCGCGCGGCGATTCTCGTGGAAGTCGCCGTGGTGACGCAGGCGTATCCGTCGCAGGCCAACACACTGCTCAACGCGACGGGCTACGTGGTGGCGCAACGCAAGGCGGCTGTAGCGTCCAAGGCGACCGGGCGGCTGGAATGGCTGGGCGTGCGTGAGGGCAGCATGGTGCGCGAAAACGACGTGCTGGCGCGGCTGGAAAACAAGGACATGGTGGCCGCGTTGCAGCAGGCGCAGGCCAACGTGGCGCTGACGCAGGCGAACCTGGAACAGGGCGATGCGGAAATGCGCGATGCGCAGCGCGCGCTGGAGCGTTCCCGCGATCTGTTGCAAAAAAACTTTGTGTCGGCGGCTGCGCATGACGTGGCGGTGGCGCGTCACGAGAAAGCACGCGCGGCGATTAATGGTCTGAAAGCCTCGATTGCAGTGGCGCAGGCCAACGTGCGCGCGGCGCAGGTGAGTGTCGATCAAACGTTAATTCGCGCGCCATTCGATGGCGTGATCCTCACCAAGAACGCCAATGTCGGCGACGTGATCACGCCGTTTTCCTCCGCCACCGGCTCGCAGGCGGCGGTGGTGACCATGGCCGACATGAACACGCTGGAGGTCGAGGCCGATGTGTCGGAAGCGAGTGTGGGTAAGGTCAAAGTCGAACAGCCGTGCGAAATACAACTCGATGCGCTGCCCGGCGAACGCTTTCGCGGCGTGGTGACGCGCACCGTGCCGACGGTGGATCGTGCCAAGGCCACGATCAACGTCAAGGTGCGTTTTGTCGATAAAGACGCGCGTGTGCTGCCCGAGATGAGTGCCAAAGTGGCGTTTCTGTCTAAGGAGACGCCCGAGGCCGAACGCGCGCCGCGCACAGGAGTGACGCCCGCGGCGGTGGTGGATCGCGAGGGGCGCAAGGTGGTTTTTGTGGTGCGCGAGGGCCAGGCGGTTCAGGTTGCGCTGCAAACCGGCGCGGTCCTGGGCGAGGCGCTGGAGGTGAAGCAGGGACAGAGTGCCGTACCGAGACCCGGCGACAAGGTGGTGCTTAAGCCATCGGAAAAACTGCGCGATGGTGCGGCGGTTTCCGTGGCGGCGAAGTAGTTCTTGCGTTTGTGAGTACCGCCAACGAACCGCCCGCCGTCGAAATCCGCAATCTGGCGAAATCGTATCGCCGGGGCGGGCAAGTCGTGCCGGTTTTGACCAATATCACGCTCGACATTCAGCGTGGTGAATTCACCGCGCTGATGGGGCCTTCC
>SYEN01000419.1 GCA_005800795.1 Burkholderiales bacterium
GCTGATTTTTGATGCCGCGCAGTTCGATGTGGGCGGTTTCTTCTGCTAACCGCTGCATGTAAGTATTTGTTTTTATTGAGAGTTTATTATCAATTGCTTTTGATCTTGCTGTTTCTTTCTGAGACTGGCGCGCATCATCCCGTCGTAACAGTTCATCAATGCCAGCAACAGCCTTTTCGCCAAGTTTGACGCTGGTACGAACCCCCTGATGAATTTCGGGAAGCAAGTCGAGCAAGTCAAACTTCTTCCCGTAACAAGCCTCAAAATCGTCGGTGAATTTGAGAATTACTCCTGCAACTTCGGCATGCTCCGTGGCGAGGCGCTCCAATGCAGCCTTGTGTTGCCCCGCAAACGCCTCGATTTTCAGGTACAACCTCGGAATCATCCCCTTTAGTATCTTCTGATCTTTCCCCACAAGGTTTATCGCGGCCAAGATGTCCTGATAAACCGCCATCTGCACCGCAGCGTAAATCTCGGGGTCTTCCTCGAACGCCTTACGGTACTCGGTGACCAACGCTTCGACCAAATGGGTGTGCAACGCAGCGGCGGCAACATCCAATGTCGCCTGTTCGTCCTTGATGAAATTGGCGTGTTCGGGCTTTACATCGTGTGCGTCGTCCAAAAACTTGCGCCACAGGTCATGCTTCATCACCGTCACGCTCGAAAAATCCGTAACGGCATTCCCAAAATACCCTGAGATCGATTGCTCCCACACGGCCTTGAACGCGCCGTCCGATACAACCATGCTCAAGCGCTGCTCGATTTCTCTGATATAGCGTTTGATCTGCTTTTTGCCACCGGGGTGCGCCTCGATTGCATCGTCGAGCACCTGCGCAATGGATTTGACCATCAACCGGTGCAGATCGTGATTCTTGACGCCCCTTTTCCTGGGTCTGTGCGACAGGGATTCAATGACTTTTTTGATATCGTCGCTCACGAGATGCGACAAAATGGCCCCTGCGCCCTTTTCGATGCCCTTCGTGATTTTCTCGGGGTCCATCGCGGCTACTACGGGTAGCGCGGCAGCAGCACCTGCGACAAATTCAGGACCAATAGCACAGGCGGCGAACGCCGCAGAAATCATCGCACTCAGGCCAAAGTATGTCGAATTCGCCATTTCGCAGGAACGCTCGTGAGTTTAAAAATCGGATTGTTCGGAGGAAGTTTAACGCAAGCGGGTCTTTATGCCTGTATGCCGGTTGGAGCGACGTGTATGCTGCAATATCTGGCGAGGCACGCAAAACTCGCTCCGTCGTTCCCGCGCAGGCGGGAACCCATATGCCTGTGCCATCTGGCAATGTGTTCTGGATTCCCGCCTGCGCGGGACTGACGGTTGTGGTTTGTTGCGTATGAAAATTCGATGATTCACAGGCTGCCGGTGAACGCTTCATTCTATTGCTAATTTATCCGAATATTCGTATCATCCATCCATGAAGCGTGTGCGATTCGTGGGCAGTGCCAAGAGTGACCTGTAAGCATTTCCCGGCCCCGTGCGTGCTCGCGCGGGACAGGAATTGTTTCTGGTGCAGGTAGGGCGGATGCCGGACGACTGCAAACCCATGCCCACTATCGGGCCGGGAGCAGCGGAAATTCGCATCCGTGATGCCTCGGGCGCTTTTCGCGTGGTATATGTCGCCAGATTCAAGGATGCTGTGTATGTGCTTCATGCATTTCAGAAAAAGTCACAGAAAACATCACGTGAAGACATCGCGTTGGCAAGGCAGCGCTACAAGGTAGCCAGTGAAATCGCTCAAGGAGACGATAATGGTTAAACGCAAGGTAGTTGAATCCAGCGGCAATATTTTTCTGGACTTGGGTTTCCCGCCGCATGAGGCGGAGGTGATGCTGCTACGCGCGGAGCTCGCTGAAGCCTTGCGGCTCTGGATTGAGCGCAAGGGGCTGACGCAAGCGCAATCCGCGAAATTACTTGGGGTCGCGCAGTCACGCATCTCTGAAATCACCCGTGGTAAGGTCGAACTGCTGTCGCTGGATTATCTGGTTGGGCTGTGCGCCAAAGCCGGTATACCGGTGGGATTGAAGCTCGCAGCATGACAACTCCCGACATCGACCGTGGCCAGATAACGCCCATGACTACATCAAGCACCACTCTTCTTACGGCGCTGCTGTCTACCCTGCCGCTGACCACAGCCCACGCCCAAACCCCCTACCCCAACCGCCCCATCCGCGTAGTCGTGCCCTTCGCTGCAGGCGGCCCCACGGATGCCGCCACACGCATCGTCGGCCCACGCTTTTCGGAATTTCTGGGTCAGCCCATTGTGATTGAAAATCGTGGTGGCGCGGGTGGCGCCACGGGCACGGAGCTGGTGGCAAAGGCTGCGCCCGATGGCTATACGTTGCTGCATGGTTCCATCGGCGGGCTGGCGGTGTCACCCACCATGAATCCGCGGCTCGGCTACAACACGCTGCGCGATCTGGCGCCGATTTCGCAGACGGTGAACGTGTCTTATATTGTCACGCTGCATCCTTCGGTGCCGGCCAAGTCGATCAAGGAACTGATCGCGCTCGCCAAAGCACGCCCCGGCAAGCTGAATTACGGCACGGGGGGTGCGGGCACCGGGCCCCATCTGGCGGGCGAGCTGCTGAATATGATGACCGGCGTGAAAATTGTGCACGTGCCCTACAAAGGCACCGGGCCAGCGCTGACTGCGCTGCTGTCGGGCGAGGTGGATCTGACATTCGATAATTTACTGATTGTACTGCCACAGATCAAGGCGGGCCGTGTGCGTCCGATTGCCGCCACGGGCGACACGCGCTCGAAGCTGATGCCTGATCTGCCAACCATTGCAGAGAGCGGCTTGCCGGGCTTTAGCGCTTCCGGCTGGTACGGCCTGCTCGCACCTGCCGCAACGCCGAAAGATATCGTCGCGAAACTCAACACGGATTACACGCGTGCGCTGCGTTCGCCTGATGTCAGCGAGCGCTTAAACAGCATGGCTGCCGAACCGGCGCCGAACACACCAGAGCAATTCGCAGCGTTCATCCGCAGCGAGACGGAAAAGTGGGCGAAGGTGGTGCGGGCT
Organism: Burkholderiales bacterium; assembly: GCA_005800795.1. Lineage (GTDB taxonomy): Bacteria > Pseudomonadota > Gammaproteobacteria > Burkholderiales > SG8-41 > UBA5216. The sequence continues at coordinate 3,042 of SYEN01000419.1, forward strand.
ACGAATATGAAGGCGGAGTGAGGAAGCCGGGCCTAATGCAATGCGGCGCCGCCGACCACCGTCGTCCGGTGCATCAATCGTGGTGATGACGCAGGATAATCAAAGGTAGCCTTGTGCTGTGTTGAACAATCGTCCCACATCACTAGATCGTGCTGCTGCCAGTTGTGCCGATAGGTGAATTCGGGCCTAACGCAGTGCAGGGCCAGTTCCGCGATCAGGTCACGGCTTTCGGCTTCGGGCAAACCCACAATGCTCGCGGTGTAGCCTTCAGTGACATACAGGCACTTGCGGCCGTTCACCGGATGCACACGCACGAGCGGATGCACCACCTCCGACGCCGCTTTGACGGTTGAGTAGATGTCCTTCTTGACGCCGCCGCCGCCGGTTTTTGCCAGATGCTGTTCAAAGCTCTGCACGGCCTGCAACCCCTCGATGCGTTTTTTCATGGCGTTGGGCAGCGCCTCATACGCAGCCGATACACTGGCAAAGTTGGTGTCACCCAGCGTGCGGCCATTTTCTGCTGGGACTTCGAGCGCACGCAGTGCTGAAATGGCATGCGGCTTGACAAGATAGGCGCCATCGGTGTGCCAGAGACTGCCTGCGTCGTAGCTACCGATGTGCTTGCCGTCCTTCTTGATGTTGGAGACGACAAAAATTTCCGGGTGTTCTACATGTGCCTGCATGGCCAGCTTTAATCTACGCAACTCGCCGAAACGTGCAGTAAAGCGAATTTGATCCTCGTCGCTTAGCGCCTGGCCACGAAAGTAAATAACTTCATGCTGATAAAACGCTGCGCGTATCTGCGCAAAGGCGGCAGCGTCCAGCGGACGCGTTAAATCTGCACCCGTAATTTCAGCCCCGAGTGCCGAGCCACAAGGTTTAACTTGAACAGCCATGTGAATTTCCTTTCATGACGGTCGGGAAAGTCGTGAGGACTATCCCGCATTAGGCGGCAACCGCCTGCGTGTGTCAACACGCCGCTTGGTAGTGCGCGGAGCGATTCCCGGCGGTGGGGGTGATGCGGGTCCAACAGTGAGTCCTGGTCACGCCTACGCAAAAATCCCTGACCCTGTGGTGCAGGTACATTGAGTGGTAAAGTTGTGGGATTACCGAGAGGAACCCAACATGGAAATCATCAAACTCCATCCCGAAATCGGCGCAGAGATTCGCGGTGTCAGCATGGCGGATGTCGCCAACGACGACAATGCCTACCGTGCGGTGCGCGCGGCGTTCGAGGAACATTCCGTACTGGTGTTTCGCAATCAGCCGGTCGAAGACAAGATTCAAATCGGCTACTCCGCCAAGTTTGGCCCGCTGGAGACCGCCAAGGTGGCCTCGCTCGGCGAAGGCACGCCGTTTTCGATAATCACCAACGTAGACCCATTGACGCGCGAGCTGGTGCCGCCCACGCACAAGGAGGCCCTGCGGGCGAAGGCCAATCAACTGTGGCATACCGACAGCTCCTTCCGTGAAACGCCCGCACTGGCCTCGGTGCTGTCGGCTCGCACGATTCCCGGCGTGGGCGGCGAAACGGAATTTGTTTCGCAGCGGGCATCATGGAACCGCCTGCCGGCATCGCTGCGCGCGAAGCTCGCGAACAGTTACGCCTGGCACAACTATGCGCATTCGCGCGGCAAAATCGATCCCACACTTGCCTCGCAGCGTGAGCAAAGCGCGTTGCCGCCCGCGTGCTGGCGCATGCGCTGGCGTAACCCGGCGAACGGCCGGGATGCGCTTTACATCGCCTCGCACACGTGCGGTATTGTAGGCATGGATGACAAGGCAGCGCTGGCGCTGATCGA
>SYEN01000420.1 GCA_005800795.1 Burkholderiales bacterium
ACATCGCTGCGCACGATATGCGTGCCCCATACCAGCAAGGCCACCGCCGCCAGCAGATTCAGCAGCGCGGTCACGGCCGCGCTACCTCCCTCGCTTCGAGCACGAGTCGCGCGCCTGGCACGGTAGCGCCTTCGACTCCGCGCACCTCGACTTCCAGCCGCCCCGTCGCTGCGTCGATTACGAGAGCGCCATAAGCGAACGTCGCCTTACCGGCATCACTGAATAGCACCTTGGGATTGAACGTGCGGTCCAGCTTTCTACCCTTGGAGGGGCCTGAGCGCAGCGGGCCGATATTCGCCTCGTGAAAATCTACCGTGCCATCACCGTCGGGATCAAACGCATACAGGTTGCTGTAATGATGATCGCCACTCAGAAACAGCACATTGCGAATCTTCCTTGCGCGCAGGAAATCGACAATCTCCCGCAACTCGCGCTCGTAACCATAGGGGTTGTTATCCGCGCCGTTGGCCCAACTGTCGCGATAGTAGTGGCCTTGCGGATCACGCTCGTTGCCGCCTTCGGTTGCCAGCGGCGTAGAGGTGACAATAATCTTCCAGGTCGCATCGGAACTCTCGAGCAAGGACTTGAACCAGCGCTTCTGCCCGGCGCCTAGCATAGTTTTCGGCTGCGCATCGGTATCGTAACGATAACGCGGGTCGCGATACGAGCGCGTGTCCAGCATGATGATTTCAGCGTGTTTGCCCCAACGTATGCTGCGATACAGCCGGTGCTCTTCAAGCTTCGAGGGGTCCGGTAGCACGCGTATCGGATTGAACTCGAACATCACCTGACGGCCCGCGCGATACAGTTCAGGATTGAAGAACACGGAGCGTTGCCGTCCTGCCGGATCCTTGGTCGTGCTCCACGGCATATGTTCACCGCGCGGGCGCGACGGGTCGCCCTGCTTCAAGCGCGCATCGCGTGCAAGCTCCTCCGCCGTGGGCCCAATCACCATTTCGGGGCCGCCCGCATCGTTGACGATTTCGTGGTCGTCCCAGGTCGCCAGTATCGGTGTGCGCTCCAGAAAATGCGCATAGCGGTGATCACTGCGGTGGTAGTGCCAGTCACGCCGGAAATCCGCCACGTTGGTGACGTAGCCAGGGCCCGGCTTGGGAATTTGAAAATCGTTGCCTTTCGGATAGTCGGGCGCTTCCGCGGTGACCGGACGGTCGGAATACAACATGTCGCCGAGCGCCACAAACAAATCGGCCTTTTCTTCACTCATTGCCCTGAAAATCGGCCAGCCATCGATGGCCACACCCGGCACGTCGCGCAAACGGCCATAGCCTTGCCCGCCCAGATCGGCGCCAAACAGGAGTTTCAGCGCGGCGCGTGTGGACGGTGTGGGGGCGGTCACGAACGTAGCGCTGCGTGCCAACGGACCCTGCGCGCGAGTTACACGAAAATGGTAGCGCGTTGCAGGTTTTAGGCCCTCGACCAATGCTTGTGCGGTGAAGCCGCTACTGTCGAGCGCACGCACGGGCTGGCGCGCCACGACCTGCCTGAACTCGCTGTCCTGTGCTACCTCGAAGGTGTAGTCACCCGTGGCAGGCGCCTGCATCCACAATACTGCGCTGGTATCGGCAATGTCGCCGCTCGCCAGCAACTGCGCGCTGGCCACGGCCGGCACCCAAGCCAGCGACCAAGCCAATACAAACAGCACACGTCGTAACCATGCTTGCATAAGGACATCTCCGTCACGCAATTGCTCGCGCAATGCGGTTGCGTATCCACGCAGAAACCAGCTCCGCCACCATCACTATCACAATTATCGACAACAAAATCGCGGCAACCTGATTGGATTCGACACGCTGCACGCTTTCGCGCAGGAAGTGCCCCATGCCGCCGGCGCCGAAAAAGCCGACCACGGTCGCCGCGCGGAACACTACATCCCAGGTGTAAATCGCAATCCCGGTCCATGCCACGCGCACCTGCGGCAACACCGCGAACACAAACACCTGAAACTCGTTAGCGCCCGAAGCACGTATGGCCTCGACCGGCCCCACGCGTACGGCTTCCACTGCCTCGGCCAACAGCTTGCCGGCAAAGCCGATGCAGAATAGTGTCATCGCCAGCGTGCCGGGCAGCATGCCGAAGCCGACGATGGCCACGATGACGATGGTCCAGATCATTTCGTGCACCGAGCGGCACGTCATGACAATGACGCGCGCCACCGGATACAAAAAACGCCGGCTGGGCGTCATGTTATAAGCGCCGAACCACGCCAACGGAATCGCGATCAGGATGCCAACCACGGTCGCTACATAGGACATCTGGAAAGTATCGACCACCGCCCGCAAATAGCCGGCTTCGAGCACATGCGACACCGCGGGCGGCCAATACCGATCAGCCAGAACTTCGCTCATGCGGCCCAACATGCCTGACAGCCGCTCGATATCAATGCGCAGCATGTCGAGCGACCAGTAGATAAACGCGAACGCGCCAAGCACCGCACCGTACTTGTAGAGGCTATGCGGAAATCGAAACCGCCGCCATTCCGGTAAAGCCCGTATTGGAGTGGCCGCGGACATCAGATCACCGCCTTGCGCGCGTAGTATGAAATAACTTCACCCGCGATAATCAGCAGAAGAATCACAATGATGACCGTGGCGATACCCCAGTAGTTGTATGCCGCCATCTGTCGATGCAGCGCCAGCCCCAGACCACCCGCGCCCACCAGTCCCATGATGGTGGAGCGCCGGATATTCACGTCCCACTCGAATATCACGTTGCCGACAAACACCGGGATCACCTGCGGCAAAATGCCGAACAAGAGAATCTGAAAACGGTTGGCGCCCACTGCGCGCATCGCTTCCACCGGGCCGGGGTTCACATCCTCGATCGCTTCCGCCACCGTCTTGGAAATAAAACCGATCGAACGCACACCCATTGCCAACACGCCCGCCAGCGCACCAAGACCCACCGCCGCGACGAATATCAATCCCCACACGATTTCGTGCACCGAACGCGACAGCGTCATCAGTAACCGGCCGATGCCATACGTGGTCTTGCCAAACGGCGAAATATTCATCGCGCCCAACCACGCCACCGGTACCGCCAGCACCAAACCCACCAGGGTGGCCAGCGTTGCCATCAGCACGGTTTCCAGCGCCGGTATCAGCAAGTCCTTGACGATGGAAAAATCAATTGCGATGAATCGCCTGGCGGTCGCCACCATGCTGGCCCACGTGATACGGCTCCAGTCGGTGTCACCGATCACGATGGCTTCGACGCTCCAGGCGATGAAGGCAAGGATCACAAAGTAAATTGCATAGCGCACGCGGCGCGAGCGCGCACGCCATGCCGCGAGGTTTTCGACTTCGGCATCGTAACGGGATAAATCGACGTTGGCGGCCATGAGCTACAACACCTCCATGGCGTAAATATCGGCGAGCACATGCTTGTCGATTTCCGCCGGCGGGCCGTCAAAGCGCTTGACGCCGTCCTGCAAGCCGATCACACGCGTGCAGAATTCCAGCGCCAGATCGACGTCATGAATATTGCACAACACCGGCACACGAAACTCGCGTGCAATTTCGCGTATCAGCCCCATGACTTCGCGCGCTATCTTCGGGTCAAGGCTCGATGTTGGCTCGTCGATCAGCAGCATTTTCGGGTTCTGGATCAGCGCCCGCGCAATGCCCACGCGCTGGCGTTGCCCGCCCGAGAGTTTGTCGGCGCGCTTGTCCAGATGTTCGATCAGTCCCACGCGATCCAGCAGGCGCACCGCGTTGCGGATATCGTCCTTGGTGTACATGCGAAACAGGCTGCGCAAGGTGCCGGTGTAACCCAGGCGTCCGGTCAGTACGTTGTCGATCACCGACAGCCGCTCAATCAGGTTGAACTCCTGAAAAATCATGCCGATGTTGCGCCGCTCATGGCGCATCTCGGTTTCAGAGAGCTTTAATAGATCGTGACCGCCGAACACAATGGCGCCGCCGGTCGGTTCCACCAGCCGGTTAACACAGCGGATCAGCGTCGACTTGCCCGCGCCGCTGGGGCCGATGATCGCAAGAAAATCATCGGCCGCCACGTCGAAACTCACGCCCTTCAATATCTCCCGGCCTGCCGTATAGCTGACCCGGAGATCCTGCACCTGCATCACAGCATCCGTTGATTGGGGCACCTTATTTCGTGACTTCCCGCACGATGTCATAGTCTTTGTCCGTCATCTCCACGATGCGCAGCGACCTGACATTTTGCAGATACTTTTGGCCTTCGGGGGTCTTGTCCACGGTCAAAAACGTGTCCGCGATTTTCTTGCGCAAGTCTTCACACAACGTATTGCGATACACAAACGGGTCCTGCGGAATCAGCGGTGAGTACCAGAGGAAATTAAAGTCATCGAGCTTCACCTTGCCCGCGTTCACGGTTTCCATAAAACGGTGGGACGCGACAAAGCCGGCATCCACCTTGCCCTCGGCCACTGCGATGGCGGACAGATCATGCCCGCCCGCGTACACCACGCGCGAGAAATATTGTTTCAGTGGCGGAATTTTCGCCTGCCGCGGAAACACATGTTCCGGAATCAGGCCGCCGGACGTGCTGGCCGCATCCACCAAAGCCACCACGCCACCCTTCAACGACTCGATGCTGGTGAATTTCGAGCCTTTCTTGGTGATCAGCACCGCCTTGTAGCCGGGGCCTTCCTCCTGAATGCCGTCCTTCGCGCGGTGATAAGTGCCAAACACCTCCACGATAGGCATTTTGCGTTTGGCGATCACGTAAGTCTCCGGGCCCAGAATACCGAAGTCGACCCACTTGCCGAGCAGCGCTTCCACGACCGATGAGTACGACGTCGGCATGTAGAACTCGATCTTCTTGCCCGTGTTCTTAGTCAGCAAATCGAGTATCGGCTTGTAATACGACAGCTCGCGCAGACTATCCTGCGTCGGCACCATCGAAAAACGCAGCACGCGCGGATTTTCACACTGTTGCGCCACCACGCCTCCGGCCATCATCATGGCTGTAGCGATGGCCATCACGCGAGCCAGCTTGCTCCACCCTTTATTCCGCAGCGACATTTGATTCTCCTCGTTATAAAACCCAGTCCATGCATGGCAAACCTGCCATGCGGCTAAAAACTTCCCACCAACCCGTTGTCGCTGATCGCGAGCCCCGTCAATGTGCGATCCGCATGGCGCAGCCGCCAGTCGAGCATGCGCCGTGCGTATTGCAGCGCTGCGCCGGCATACGCCGGATCGTCCGCCACATTGCGCATCCAATGCGGATCGCGCTTCAAATCGAACAGCAGTGGCGGCAATTGCGCGAAGTGCACATAGGCAAAGGCCTCATCGCACAGCACCGCGAGGCTGGTCGCATCGGGATCGATGCCCAGTTGTTCGGCGGCCTTGCGCCCCGCCATGTCTCGAAAGTCGTACTCCCAGCGCGCTTCCTTGCGCCAATCGGCGGGGGCCGCGCCATGCACGAAGGGCAACAGCGAACGGCCATCACACTGATGCGGCAGCGGGCGGTTTAACCACTGCAGTATGGTCGGCAGCACATCGACGTTTTCGGTAAACACATCGAATTGCTTGCCGCGCGTGGCGTTCGCCGCGGGACGGGGGTCGCGCACAATGCACGGAATGTGATAGGACTGCGGAAAATAGCCGCGCTTGTTCACCAGGTGATGATCACCGAGCTGCTCGCCGTGATCGGAAGTAAGAATGATCAGCGTGCGCTCGTCCTGCCCGGTGTCACGCAGCAACTGGAACACGCGCCCCAGGTGATCGTCGACCTCGGTGCACAAGCCGTAATAAGCGGCGCGCATCTTGCACCAGTCTTCAACGCTGACCTCGGCGGCAAGCCCATCCATGTATTGCACGCCGCTCTTGGCCTTGACCGTTTCCAGCAGCAGGCGCGTTAACGGATGCCCGTTTTTTTCATCGCCGAGCGTCGCGGCCTGCACCGGCTTGGGCACTGCCGCCGGATCGTACATGTCGTGATACGGCGCCGGCGCCATAAACGGCGGATGCGGCCGATAGGTGCCCAGATGCATAAACCACGGTTCATCCTTGCGGATGCGCATGTAATCGAGCGCACCATCGATTGACCACGCGGTTTCTGAGTGCTCGGCGCGGATGGGTGACGCGGCGAAGCGATTGGACTCGTCGGCGCCTGGCGCGGGTCGGAAAATCTCCACGTATTCATCAGGAATCGGGTAGCCCAGGCCCGACAAGTAGGCGAGGTAATGCTCACGCTCGCCTTCGAAGTCGCGTACGATATTCCAGCCATCGGCGATGGTGTTGGTGCGAAAGCGCGGATCATTGGCATCCGCCTCGCGTGGATCAGGCACCGTCGTGGTATAGCCGATCAGCGCCGGTTCATAACCCGCCTCGCGCATAAACCACGGCAGCGTTTTTAGGTAAGCCGAGGTCGGCGTGTTATTGGTGGTGACGCGGTGATTCATCAAATACTGCCCCGTCAACAGCGAAGCGCGGCTTGGCCCGCACGGCGAACTTTGCGCGTAGTGACGCGTGAACAACACACCCTCCGCCGCGAGACGATCGAGATGCGGCGTCTTCACGCAAGCGTGTCCCACGCAGCCCAAGGTGTCGGCCCGCCATTGATCGACAATGACCAAGAGCACATTCCACGGTTCAGGGTTCATTCAATAAGTCCTTTAAAAACATATACTTAGGCATCATTGCCGAGGGTGCCAACAGGCCACGCCGTGACCTTCTCGCAGTGTCTCGAATGGTGGCACGGCACTCGCACACTGCGTCGAAGCCTGGGTACAGCGCGTGCGAAACGCACAGCCCGAAGGCGGATCGAGGGCGCTCGGCATTTCGCCGGCAAGCGCGGCAGGTTCCAGTTTTTGACTCGGATCAGGCAGCGGAATACTCGCCAGCAGCGTGCGCGTGTACGGGTGCGCCGGACGCTCAAACAGGGTCTCGGCATC